>NZ_JAFGYS010000016.1:219282-228622 GCF_017491705.1 Pseudomonas sp. 86_A
CGTGTAGGACTCAGGTTCTGTCCCAGTAGGGGATCTCGCCGAAGCACTCGATGAAGAAATCAATCACCGTACGCACCTTCACTGACAGCCGCCGACTCCCCGGCCACAGCACCGCAATCTGCTGCGGCTCCAGACTGTTCGACACCTGATAGTCCCGCAGCACCGGCACCAGCGTGCCTTCGCGCACCGCTTCACCAATCAGCCATGACGGAAACATCACCAGCCCCAGGCCTTGTTCGGCGGCCTGGGTGAGGGTGTCGGCGTGGTTGCCGGTGATCGGGCCTTTGACCGAGTAAGGCGTCCAGTCGCCCTGATCCTGACGGAAGAACCAGCGCTGCTGGCCGGTCGCACCTTTGTAGGCCAGGCACTGGTGCTGCGCGAGCTCGTCGGGATGCTGCGGAACGCCGTGGCGTTGCAGGTAGGCCGGGCTGGCCGCGACCTGAAAGCGATGCGGCGCGAGAATCCGTGCCTGCATGCTCGAATCGTGCAGCGGGCCGATGCGAAACAGCAGGTCGGCGCCTTCCTGCAAGGGGTCGACGTAATGGTCGGTCTGCTGGATGTCCAGTTGCAGCTTCGGATAGCGCGCGCACAACTGACCGAGCCACGGCGTCAAATGCCGCTGGCCGAACACCACCGGCGCGTTGATCCGCACCAGCCCGGTGGGCTCGCTTTGCTGTTCCTGCAACGCCTGTTCGGCCTCCTCCAGTTGCACCAGCACCAGCCGTGCGTGGTGGCCGAGCATGCGTCCGGCCTCGGTCGGGGTGACGGCGCGGGTGTGGCGGTAGAGCAATTGCTGGTTCAGCGCCTGCTCCATCAACTGGATCTGCCGCGAAATCGAAGAGGGCGCCACACCCTCGCGGCGGGCGACTTCGGAAAAACTGCCGTGGTCGAGCACTGCCACAAACAGCCTGAGTGCCTTGAATCCCAGTTCGTTGAGCCCGTGCATCAATCTTCCTGCTGTGCGAGTTACGCAAAAGTGTTGTCCGGATGCTCCCATTTATCGCACAGCGGCGCCAGCCGATAATCCGCGCCATCGTTTACTTGTACGGGTTTTGGTTATGCAGACGTTGGATGAGGTAAGTGTGGCGGCGCCGGTGAGCAAGCCGGGGTTGCGCCTGTTGTTGCTGCCGCTGGTGATTCTGGCCGGCATGGGGTTGTCGGTGGAGGCGGGGTTGCTCGGGCCGTTGGGGGTGCAGGTCGGGCACCTGTGGGCGACCTTGAGCATCTTCGGCGTGGGTTCGGCGATCCTGTTTTTGCTGTTGCTGTTCGCCGGCCCGCAGAAGGGCCCGGCGCTGACCGACTTGCCACGCTGGCAATTGATCGGCGGCTTCCTCGGGCCGATGTACGTGGTGGTGCTGACCCTGGCGACGCCGCATATCGGGATTGCGATGACGATGATCGCGATTCTCTCCGGGCAGGTGGGCAAGAGTGTGCTGATCGACCATTTCGGCTGGTTTGGCGCAACACGCAAGAAGGTCAATGCCGAGCGGTGGCTGGCGTTGGGGCTGATTGTGGTGGCACTGGTTTTGATTGCGCGGGGGTGAGTCATGAGTTTGGTTATTTTGTTGGCAGTGGTGGTGTTGGCCGGTGCGGTGTTGAGTGTGCAGGCGGCGATCAATGGACGTTTGGGCGAGACCGTCGGGGTGTTGCGCAGCAGTTTGCTGACGTTTTTCGTCGGGGCGGTGACGACCGGGTTGTTGATTCTGTTTTTTGAGCCGGCGCATGCGGTGAGTTTGCTGGATGTACCGAAGTGGCAGCTCTGCGGTGCGCTGTTTGGCGTGGTTTACATGATGGTCATGGTCGGCGCGGTACCGGTGGTCGGGACGGCGGTGGCGACGGTGGCGGTGATTGTGGGTCAGCTGGGGATGGGGATGTTGATCGACAACTTTGGCTGGTTGGGGAATCCGGCGATCGAGCTGTCGTCTTCTCGGGTGTTGGCGATGGTTTGTCTGGGGTTGGCTTTGGTCTTTATGTATCGTAGTAGTTCGCGTTCTGTTGACTGATTTTTTGGACCGTATCCGTTGCTGCGGTAGCGATGGCGGCCCAACAGCCCACCCTCTCTGACTGACCGCACCCAACGCCCATGTAGGAGCTGCCGAAGGCTGCGATCTTTTGCTCTGCTTTGGCTTTGATTTGGCTTTTGATCTTTTGCCCCTTCGGCAGCTCCTACACTGGTATTTACGGCTTATCCCAAAAGCCCGGACAACCACCCAAAAAGGAGTCTGCCCCCATGCCCGATAGAAAATGCGATTGCCCCGACTGTAAATGCACGATCAAAGAAGGCGAGCACGCCTACGCCGTGCACGGCAAACACTACTGCTGCGAAGCCTGCGCGCACCATCACAAGAGCGGCGAAAAGTGCTCAAGCAAAGGCTGCCATTGCGGCCCACCCAAATAATCGCGCGCATAAAAAAGTGGAGCCTAATCAGGCTCCACTTTCAGTTTCAGGCTCTCATCATCCAGCCGTTCGGTATGCCGCACCGTGCCTTGCAACCGTCGACCCTCCACCCACACCACCACGGTTTTCGCCTGGTGCAGATCTTCCGGTAACGGCGCCGGTATGCACAGGGCGAAGCTATAGGGGTCGTCTTCGACAGCCTCAAGACCCACCCGACAGTCCACGCTCTTGGTGATACGGCCGAACAGGGTGTCGAGGCCGTAATCCAGATGCGCCTGGCTGAAGAGGTTGCTCATGTGTATCCCCCGAAAAGTCCCCGTTACCTGGCCAGCGTCTAGCTCGCGGGTCGCCATGTGACGTTTTCCACGCCGAATTTCTCCGCCATCGGTTTGCTGGTCTTTTGCACTTTTTCCCGGCCGAAGCGCGGGATACGACCCACGCCTGCGTCGCAGCTTGCCCAGTGCCACGCCTCGGCATTGTCCATTTTGTCCGAGCGGATAATGAACGATTTCGGCGTGCCGTGAAGGGTGTAATCGATGACAAACAGTTTTGCGTTGTTCATAAAGCCCGTAATCCTCCCTGTGGTATTAGAAGGATCGCGGCGCGCCGGGAAAATTCACTCGGATTGTCCGACGGTATCTATCGTTGGCGACACATCGGCGCACTGGTTACCATGGCCGCTCCACCAACCCCTAATGAATGCTCGCCATGGCCCTCGCCGCGCCCCCCGATCTGAGTGATACCGATGTGCCGGTGCAGCCGCTGGCGCGCACTTATCCGCGTGGTTTGTTCATCGAGCCGCACGAGCATGTCTGGGGGCAGTTGCTGTACGCGATGAGCGGGGTGATGTGGGTCGAGACCCCGCATGAAGCGCTGGTGGTGCCGCCGCAGCGGGCGGTGTGGTTGCCGCCCGGGGTGCCGCACGGGATTCGTGTGGTTTCGGATTTGCAGATGCGCAATATCTACCTGCGCCCGGCGCTGGCGGCGACGCTGGATGAGGCGGTGCAGGTGATCGAGGTCGGCGGGTTGCTGCGGGAGTTGATCGTCGGGCTGGTGGAGCAGGGCGACAGTGGCGATCAAGCCTATTACGACGCCTTGGTCGGGTTGGCGCTGCTGGAACTCAAGCGCGCCCGGCGCTCGCAACTGAAGATCCCGCTGCCGGACGATTCCGACCGGCGCCTGATGAACCTGTGCCAGGCGGTGATGGCCGCGCCGTCGCTGGACATTCCGTACGAGCAGCACGCGGAAAACGCCGGGGCCAGCGTGCGCACGCTGGCGCGGTTGTTCAAGGACAGCCTCGGCATGGGCTTCGCCGAGTGGCGGCGGCAGGTGCAGTTGGCGACGGCGGTGGCGGAGTTGATTCAGGGCGTACCGGTGAGTGCGATCGCCCGGGAGCTGGGGTATTCGCCGAGCAGTTTCAGTGACATGTTTCGCCGCGAACTGGGTGTGGCCCCCTCGCAATTCAACACCACGCACACCCTGTAGGTGCTGCCGCAGGCTGCGATCTTTTGACTTTGATTTTTTAAAACAGGATCAAAAGATCGCAGCCTGCGGCAGCTCCTACAGGGGATCGCAATGCCGGGACTTGGCCGAAATTCAGAAGTCCTTGGCCGGTACCGTTTGCAGCCTTTCCCTAGACTCTGCCCATTCCTTTCACGCGGCGGAGTTTCCCCATGAACTACCTGATTTCGCTGGCCATCGGCCTGGGCGTCGGCCTGCTCTATGGCGCGCTGCATTTTCGTTCACCGGCGCCACCGGCGATCGCCCTGGTGGGGCTGCTCGGTATGCTCGCGGGTGAGCAGTTGTGGCCGTTGGGCCGGCAGCTGGTTGCCGGTTGGTTCTCGTGAATTTTCCCTTTTTCCTTCGGTGGATGTCCTCATGAAAGCACTGCAATTCGATCAAACCGGCGACCTGTCTTCCCTGCGTTTCGTCGACGTCGCCACTCCGGTGCCCGGCGCTGACGAGGTACTGGTCGAGATCAAGGCGGCCGGCCTCAACCCCAGCGACGTGAAGAACGTGCTCGGGCGTTTCCCCTACACCACGTTGCCGCGGATTCCCGGGCGCGATTTTGCTGGCGTGGTGGTTGAAGGCCCGCAGGCGTTGCTCGGCCAGGAAGTCTGGGGCACCGGGCGGGAGCTGGGCTTTTTTGCCGATGGCTCGCACGCGCAGTTCGTCAAGCTGCCGGCCAATGGCGTGGCGCACAAACCGTCGCACCTGAGTTTCGCCCAGGCCGCCAGCCTCGGCGTGCCGTACACCACAGCGTGGGATGCGCTGGAGCGCAGTCTTGTGAGTGCTGAAACCCGGTTGCTGGTGATCGGCGGCGGCGCAGTGGCGACGGCGGCACTGGCACTGGCCAAGGTCCGTGGAGCGCAGATACTGGCGGCGGCGCGGCGACCGGAGCAAGTCAAGGACTTGCAGGCGCAGGGCTATCCGACGATCCAGCTGGATGAACCCGAAGACCTCGGTGCCCAGGTCCACGCGGTGTACAGCGGCGGTGCCGATGTGATCTTCGACACCACCGGTTTCTGGCTGCCCGCCTCGGTGGCGGCTTTGGCAGCGTTCGGCCGCATCGCGATCATCGCGGCACCGGTCGACGGCCATGTGCAGTTGCCGGCGCTGGCGCTATACCGCAAGGGCGGTTCGGTGGTCGGGATCAATTCGCTGCTATACGGCGTGCAGGCCTGTGCGGCAATGCTCGAGCAGTTCGGGCGATTCTTCGATGAGGATCGGCTGCCATTGCCGCAGGGCTTGGTGGAGGAGCCGCTGGCTCAAGGCCTGGCGCGTTATGCCGAGGTGAATCAGGGCAGCGGCGACAAGATCATCCTTATCCCCTGACTCAGCCACAAACCCTGTAGGAGTGAGCCTGCTCGCGATAGCGTCAATTCAGTCGACAAATTCGGCGGCTGAATAACCTCCATCGCGAGCAGGCTCACTCCTACAATTGATTGGCGCAGGTTTCAGGACTGCGGCACGCCGTTTTCCCACGCCGACCAGTTTTTCAGAATGTCCTGCACCAGCGGATTGCCTGCGCGATAGAGGTTTTCCAGCGCCGGCACGAAGCCGCCCTGATCGGCGTACTTGAGCAGGTTGTCCACTTCGCTGCCGCCCGGCGCAGGGCGGTCGAAGTCGGAGCCGGCACGTACCACCGCCAGACGCTGCACATCCACCAGACCTTCGCGACTGGCGCGCAACAAGGCCTCGTAAGTCGAGTTGTCTTCCTGTTGCGTGGTGCAGTATTCACCCTTGTTGTCGGTCAGCAGTTTGGTCCAGACCTCGGCGCGTTCGCTCAGGCGTGTGCCGGAGAACCAGGTATTGCCCGCCAGCGTGTCACAGCGTGTGACCACCGGTGGCTGGTTGGCCGGGGCTGACGGGTATTTCAGGCGCCACGCCGCCGATTCCTTGCTCTCGCTCAGCTCGACCTTGTGGCTCAGGGCGAAGGCTTTGGCCTGCAGTTTCGGGTTGAGTTCGAAGATTTCGGTCTTGTAGTCCAGCGGCGGTTTTTCGTTGGGGCCCTTGGTGTTGATGCCCAGGTATCCGGTCGGCCAACTCGACGGCGCGTCACGGGAATCCAGCTCCCATTGCGTGCCGAATTCGACCAGGTAGTGCGCCCATGCAGCGGTGCCGATGGTCCCGTGTTTCGGGCTGATGCCGGCAATCCCGGCGATCAGGAAGTAGCTTTTGCGCAGGTCGAATTTCGGCGACAGCGCCAGTGCCAGGGTCGAGGCCGCGGCGTTGGTCTGGCCCATGCCGGTGGTCAGCAGGCACACCTGTTGCGCGTTGCAGCGGACCGTCGGGTACTCGGCAGACAGCCCTGGCACGCGGATTTCCTGCTTGAGATCCAGGCGCTCGATCCAGTTCTGCGCCTCGGGGGCGAACATGGTGATCAGCAGCACTTTTGGCTGGATGGGGGCTTCAGCCGCCCAGGTGGTGGAGGAGAGCAGGGCCGCAGCGGCCAGGGTCAGACGCGTCATTGCTTGCACGAGAATCTCCTGAATTCAGAACTGGTAGCCGATGCCGGCGTAGTAACCCCAACCGTTGGAACGTGCGCGGAAGTTGCCGTCGCCGAAGTTCAGCTCGCTGCCGTCCTCCCAGTTGCCGCCGTTGTGGAAATAACGCCCGACCAGGGTGAAGCGCAGGTGGGTGAACGAGTACAGCAAGACGTTGGTCGCCACCGTGGCGTTGGCGGTGCGTGCCGGGTTGTCCTTGTGCAGGTCCGAGCCGAAATCGAAGTTGGTGAAACCGATGTAGGTCAGCGAGGCGCCGTTGCTGAATTTGTCGATGGGCACGATGTACTTGAGCTGCGCGCGGTAGCCGTCCCACGAATATTCATTGCTCGCGCCGTAGTTCTCCCACTGGTAGCGCCCGTACAGGTTGGCCGACAGGTTGACCCGCGAATGGGTGTCGATGTCGGTGCCGAAGCCGCTGTACAGGGTGTTGGCGCGGTTCTCCTTGCGGCTGCCGTAATCGTAGATCCAGTCGAACGCCACGTACCATTCCTTGAACGGGCCGATGGCCAGGCTGCGGCCGGCGAGGTAGTCGATGGAGATGCGCGGCTCGTGCTCCATGAACACCGGCGAGCCGTGGTCCCACACGCCTTTGTCGTGGCTGTTGCCGATGTTGAAGATCTTCGGAATGTCGACGTAGCCGTACAGCTCGAACGGGCCCTTGCGCCCGAAGTATTCGTATTCCAGGTAGATATCGTCGGCCGGTTGCGGACCGAAACTGATGTCCTTGCTGCCGATCAGCGTAAGGTCCTGGTTGTACCAGTCCGACAGGTAGGCGCCTTGTTTCGGCGGGCTGGCGTCGGGGCTGAGGGTTTCGCCTTGCGCCGATTCTTCGGGCAGCGCCGGTTGCGCCAAAGCGCTGTCGCTGAGAACTCCGGTAACGGCGGTCAGTAGCAGGGAAACAGCGAACGTGCGCGCAAATGGGGCGCGAAGAGGGGAAGCGGCGTGCATTCAAAGTCCTTTTTTTGCGGATCGAGGCCCGGATTCTGCGGGTCTGTACGGTTTTGTTACGAAAAAGCCGTTATAGGCAGGTCGCAAACGTTTGCACAAGGCGTACCAAGTCTGCCACCGATGCCCTTTGCAGGCGCTGGGGCACGCTGCGATCTTGAAGATCAGGATCAAAAGATCGCAGCGTTCCGCAGCGCCTACAGAGGATGTGGCGTACTCAGATTCCCGTGTTTGCTGGCCGAAACCTGCGGTTTAGATGGGCCTAGTATTAAAGTATTAACACCATTTAATCAGTGCCCCATCGCGGGGCGTCTACTAGCTTGTCAGCCAAGACGCGGTTTTGTGATGACCGTCGCAGTCTTGATTCGCGTGTGGAATAAGCACGGCTTCGCACGGTTTCAAGGAAGAATTTGGCCACGACAAGGAGTAGCCCGTGGAAGCAAGGTTTGGTGTCGCCCTCGTTTCGCGTTTTTCCCCTCTTTCCCTTGCTGTGCACTTGAGTGTTGCCGGACTGTTGTTCGGCGGCGTCAGCGCACCTGCGCTGGCCACATGCTCGACGGCCGGTTCCACGGTGACCTGTAGCGGTGTACCGACCCTGCCGCTATTTCTCAACAACTTTTCCAGCGCCACCAACGGTCTGACGGTCAACGTCAACTCCGGGGCGCAGATGAACGCGACGCTCGGCGGTCACGTGATGGACCTTACCGGGGTCAACATCAGCCTGAACAACTCCGGCACCCTCGACCCGGCGTTGCTGGGGCTGGTCTCGGTGTTGAGCGGCGGTGCCTTCATCGGCACGGGCGCAACCAGTACGGTCAGCGTGCTCAACAATGCCAGCGGGATCATTCGCGGCACCGGCATGCTGCTCGGGCTCAACCTGACCAGCATCGACGGCTTGGGCATCGCGGTGAACAACGCCGCGGCCGGCACCACCAGCATCACCAACAATGGCACCATCACTTCGACCGGCCTGTCGGTTGGCGGTATCACCCTGGCCGATACCCCGGTGGTCGGGGTTTATGGCGGCTCGCAAGTCAACATGACCAACAGCAGCACCGGCGTCATCAATGGCCGGATCGCCTTCGAGACCTCGGCGGCGGGCAACACCTTCACCAACGCCGGCGCGATCACCGGTGGCGTGTCGATGGGGGCGGCGAGCACCAACACCTTCACCGCCGTGACCGGTTCTTCGGTCCAGGTCGGTGACGGTGTACAGGTCAGCGTCGGCCTCGGCGGGCTGATCGGCATCAACCTGACCTTCGCCCCGACCGGCACTGTCGATGGTGGCGCGGGCGGCACCAACAACTTGATCCTGCAGAACCCGATCGGCGTCGGCGGCGGCACCACTGGCGTTGGTACAGCGTCAAGCGCCACCTACGTCAACTTCAACAACCTGACCATCAACAGCGGCACCTGGACCTTGCAGGGGCCGCTGGTCAGCGGCGCGACCACGCTCAATGGCGGGGTCGCCCAGTTCAACAACAACGCCACATTCGGCAGCGGTGTCCTCACCTCCAATGGCGGGATCCTGCAGGCCAGCAATGCCGGCTTGAACATCAGCAACCTGATTTCCCTCGGTGCCGGCGGCGTGACCGTGCAAGGCACCAACGCCACCACCCTGAGCGGGGTGATCTCCGGCAGCGGCGGCCTGACCAAAGTCGGTTCCGGGCAACTGAGCCTCAGCGCCGCCAACACCTACCTGGGCAACACCACGCTCAACGGCGGTACCGTGCAGTTGGGCAACAACCTGGCGCTGAGCACCGGCACCCTCAACGTCACCGGCGCGAGCACCCTGAGTGCACCGGGCACCATCAGTCTGGCCAACAACATCAACCTCGGCGGCACCTTGACGGCCAGCGGCACCGGCGCCTTGACTCTCGGCGGCCTGATCACCGGCAGCAGCGGCCTGACCAAGACCGGCACCGGCAGCCTGACCCTCAGCGGCGCCAACAGCGGTTACACCGGTACCACCACCCTGAGCGCCGGCAGC
>NZ_JAFGYS010000159.1:0-455 GCF_017491705.1 Pseudomonas sp. 86_A
TTCTCAACCTGAGCGTTTCCTCAGCGCAAACTAGTTGGAATCATTCGAAGATCAATAAAGCCGTCCCGTGCTGCGATTGCGAATTCAGATCGATTTGCAACCGCAATCGATCGATACGAATTGGTAATGAAAACTGGATCGGCTGCCGGTTTTCGCGTGTTGGTGCAGGCCAGGCGTGCTAGCTTGCATGCCACGATGGATCCGAGGGGACTGGCGGTTGATCGACAAGCTTGAACTATTGCTGGCGCTGGCGAAGGAGCGGCATTTCGGACGCGCAGCGGAGGTTTGCGGCGTGACGCAGCCGACGATGTCGACCGGGCTGAAACAGCTCGAGGAGATCCTCGGCGTGATGCTGGTCCAGCGCGGGTCGCGCTTCCAGGGCTTTACGCCGGAAGGCGAGCGGGCGCTCGACTGGGCGCGGCGGATCGTGGGCGATGCCCGCGCGATGCGCGAGG
>NZ_JAFGYS010000160.1:0-455 GCF_017491705.1 Pseudomonas sp. 86_A
AGATCAGCGTCGTCGCGAGCATCGTGCCGGTGCGCAGCAGGTAGGTCTTCACGCCCGGCTTCATCACGGTGTTCCATACGTCGTACGAGACGGCCTTGTGCTCGGTCTCTTCCATCGCGTGCCACAGCCACATCTGCTTGTAGCCTTCGACCGAGCCGTCGATCCGGTGCGTGTAGCACGAGAGCAACTGGTTCGCGAGGATTGCCGTGTAATGCTCGAGCGCGATCGTGATCGCGAGCTGCACCGAATTCGGCAGCACCTTCTTGCCCCAGCCGAGCAGCGCCCACAGGCGCTTGTCGAGCTTGTGCGCGGGCAGGCCCGCCGATTGCAGCAGGTCGTTGTACTCGATGTGCTCGCGCGTGTGCATCGCTTCCTGGCCGATGAAGCCCGCCACTTGCTTCTTCAGCTCGGGATCGTGGATCTCGTCGCGGTAGTTGCGCACCGAATCCATGAAG
>NZ_JAFGYS010000161.1:0-454 GCF_017491705.1 Pseudomonas sp. 86_A
GCTTGCCCGCGAGCGGCTCGCTGCGCCACAGCAGCGCGCGATATTCGTCCGCCGTCATGCCGGAGACGGTCTGATGCTCCTGCCGCAGTTCGTAAGCCGCAAATCCCCGGACATAGTCGCCCTGTACCAGCGCGATCAGCGCGTTGTTCCAGTCCGGACCGAAGGTCATGTCGACTGTCGCCAGCTCCGCACGAAACGGCTGACCCGCGAAGGTCTTGCGCATCAGCGCCATGCGCGGCTTCAACTCGCTCTTCATCTTGCCGCCGCCGATCGCCAGCGCCTCGTCGTTGAGACTTCGGGCCGCCTCGTACCGCTGCTGACGGTTCAACGTCACCGCCAGATTGACCAGCACGCGATAGTCGCGGCGGATCGTCAACGCGCGGCGCAATACCTCTTCCGATTCGGCAAGCCGGTCGACCCGCTCGAGCACGGTGCCCAGCGCAAACAGCGCTTC
>NZ_JAFGYS010000162.1:0-454 GCF_017491705.1 Pseudomonas sp. 86_A
CCGCCTGCAGCGTCAATACATAGCCGGACGATTCCGCCAGCGAGTTGCCGTCGTTTGTCACGCGCAGCGCGTTCGCGTTATTGCCGGTTTGCCCGCTGTCGATCTTCAGCACGCCGAAGTCGGTGCCGATCAGCCACGCGCTTTGCGCATCGAAGCGCACTGCCGGAATCTGGCCGGGCTTCGGATCGGGCAGCGTGGCCATGCAGGCGATGGCCTTTTGCACCGTATCGGCGGTCGCGAAGCAGGGCAGCGTGATGTGCTGGCCCATCGCCAGCAGCCGCAGGTCGAGATACTTGTTGCCGTTGCCGGGAGGCGCGGGCGCGGTGCCCGGCTTGCTCGCATCCCACTCGAGCGGCGTGCTCGGATCCGACTGCCAGAAGAAAGACCCATTGAGCGTCACCATCACGCCGCGATCTTCGCCGGTGGATTGATAGCCGACGTCGATGCTGTCGAT
>NZ_JAFGYS010000163.1:0-454 GCF_017491705.1 Pseudomonas sp. 86_A
TCTCCCAACCGATGGCACCAGTCTGGCGCGCGCCTTCGTCGCGGTGGCTGATCGCGATCAAGAGCAGGCGTTATCATGCGTGCCCTTTTTCCTGCCCGGAGTTCCCATGGCCAAGGCCAAGCGCATGTACGGCTGCACCGAATGCGGCTCGACCTTTCCCAAATGGGCCGGCCAATGCGGCGATTGCGGCGCCTGGACCACCCTGGTGGAAACCGTCATCGAAGGCGCCGCGCCGCCCTCGGGGCGCGCTGGCTGGGCGGGCGACCAGGCCAACAGCAAGACCCTGGCCGAAGGCAGCGTCGAGGAAGTGCCGCGCTTCTCCACCGCCTCCGGCGAGCTGGATCGCGTTCTGGGCGGCGGCCTGGTGGACGGCTCGGTGGTGCTGATCGGCGGCGACCCGGGCATCGGCAAGTCGACGATCCTCTTGCAGACGCTGTGCGCGATCGCCCAGCGC
>NZ_JAFGYS010000164.1:0-454 GCF_017491705.1 Pseudomonas sp. 86_A
GTGGAGGCTTCGGCCGTGGCCGGAGCCTCCGGCGCAAATCCTTGCGCGAGCGAGGGATCGAGCAGGCGGTGGGTGTAGTCGAAAGTCGGCCCAAGGATCTGGCCACCCGGGATGTCCTTGAAGGTCGAGGACACCCGCCGCTGCACGCGCATCGCGCCGGTATCGACCGGCTCGCCCGCACCGAAGCGCGGCAGCGTGGCGCGGAAAGCGCGGACCAGGAAGATCGCCTCGATCAGATCGCCGCGTGCCTGCTTGATCGCGAGCGCCGCGAGCTCGCGGTCGTAGAGCGAGCCTTCGCTCATGACGCGGTCCACGGCGAGGCCGAGCTGCTCGGAGATCTGGTCGAGCGAAACCTCCGCAACGTCCTGGTCGCCGCGCCGCTTATGGGCGAGCAGGCGATGGGCATTCTCGATGGCGCGTTCGCCGCCTTTGACTGCGACATACATGCTTCAGC
>NZ_JAFGYS010000165.1:0-453 GCF_017491705.1 Pseudomonas sp. 86_A
AACGTGCATGGCGCGCCGGCGGGCGGCGTCGCGCGTTCGTCGGCGAGCGTTTCCTGCGCGTCGATCGCGAGCGCGACCGCGCCGTCTTCGACGTACAGCGGCGCGACGGTGATCGTGCGCGACAGGCCGGAGCCGGGAGCATCGGCCGCCGACGCGGCCGCGGATGTCGCGGCGCAGCCCGCCGCCGGCGCGATGGGCAAGCTGTGCGTGTCCGAGCGGGCCTGGCCGACGGTGGTCTTCTGCTCGAACGCATCGATCGTCTGGCCGTCGCGTACTACCTGGATCTCCCAATCGACCACGGGCTGCGGCGCGCCTTGCGCATGCGCGGCGCCGGCAAGCGCGCCCGCGAAGCAGGCTTCAAGCACGAATTTTCCGGCGCGGGCGGGCCGGGAGGCGGGACTGGCGAACATCTTGCGCTTAAACGGAATCATCGAACTTCGGACCGCGCGGGTT
>NZ_JAFGYS010000166.1:0-452 GCF_017491705.1 Pseudomonas sp. 86_A
TTTCGGGACTAGACGTGAATCGCGAACGCATATTCAACTGTCTCGGCCGCACGACCTATGCGGCCCTTGTCGATGCGACGGCGCTGGGCCGATCGCGTCGGCACGCCTTCATCGATCTCGATCACTGGGCGCTGTGCCTGCTGCAGCGCGAGCAGAGCGATCTCGCGCGGCTGTTCGAACTGTTCGGCAGCGATGCCGGCGAAGCGAAGCGCCGCATGGAGAAGGCGCTCGACGGCTTCGACGTGAGCGGCGACTCGCTGCGCGACATCTCCAGCTCGCTGGAGCGCAGCGTGGGGCCGGCCGTCATCTGGAGCCAGATCGCGGCGCGCGCGGGCAAGGTGCGCTCCGGCCACCTGCTGCTCGCGTGGCTCGACGAGGATCTGACGCGCCGCTGGCTGCAGCAGCGCGTGCCGAGCGGCATCACGTCGGTGGCGCTCGACGACGTGGTGAAG
>NZ_JAFGYS010000017.1:0-137758 GCF_017491705.1 Pseudomonas sp. 86_A
TCAACCGAGGCGCGCATTCTACAGCAGCCTCATTTGCTGTCAAGTGATTATTTTCAGAAGTTTTCGAAGATTTCTTCAACAACTTCAACCACTTGCGCTTCCGATCTCTCGTCAGCGGGAGGCGAATAATACAGGACTGAATTTACCGGTCAACCCCCTCCGGAAAATTCTTTTCAAAACAAACAACTAAACCCGCCACTACTATAGATGCTGTCGTTAGCGTCGGATCGAAGGCAGGGCTCAAACCCCTGTTTCAGGCTGCGTCGTTGCGACAATGCCCCCTACGCCCTGATCAGCCATGGAGGTAGATGGTGTCGTACGCCTTGAAGGCGTGCTCCATCAACAGACGCTTCATTTATGGCTGTTATTAATGGGGCCATCGCCAACGACCATCGTCTGCAACAGATTTCACTGATCGCGCACAGGTATGATCAAACCCGACCAACTCCATCGGACCCACCCCATGCCTGCCTTCCGGATTCGCCCAACTCCCGCGCCATTGCTCAATCCTGATGAGACTGTGGTTCTGTTCGATGGCGTCTGCAAGCTGTGCAACGGCTGGGCACGATTTCTGATTCGCCACGACCGCGAGCACCGAATGCGTCCGGCTTCAGTGCAATCGCCAGAGGGCCAGGCACTGCTGGCATGGGCCGGTCTGCCAGTGGATCAGTTCGATAGCATGGCGGTGATCCGCGACCGGCATTATTGGGTGCGCTCGGATGCGGTCTTCGAAGTCATCGCACTATTGCCTGACCGCTGGCGGGTGTTCAGGCTTCTACGCATCTTCCCACGGATACTTAGGGATTGGGCCTACGACCGCGTGGCGCTGAATCGCTACCGGATCTTCGGCAAGTACGACACCTGCCTGTTACCCGATCCCGATCACGAACGCCGCTTTCTGAAAGCGAAGCTGTGAGCGCCGGGCTACAACAGCATTGAGCACCATTGCCCCGATTTTCATCTTCGTCGCCATCAGCAGGACGATCACGAACATTTTCCAGAAGTGGCTTGTTCAATGAGGTCTTGTCGGCCCAGGCTTCCTGCCTTGGGCGACGTCAAGACGAATGGCCGCTTTTTGGGCCGGAAGTGGCCGTCAAAAAATGGCTATTTCCGGCCCGTTCCGCGCTTTACAACTGTTTGCCGTCCCGCGCAGCAATCGCCACGGTGGCCGGAGATTCAGCCAGGGGAACGAAGCGTCGGGTTGCACCATCCAGTGCGTCGATGCACCCCGCCTCGATGTCGTAGACCCAGCCGTGCAGATTCAGGCGCCCCTGCTCGAGCGCGAGGGCCACGGAGGGATGCGTTCGCAGGTTCGCCAGTTGGGCGATTACGTTTTCGCGTACCAGGCCATCGAGCTTGGCGCGGGGCGTGTCGAACTCGTGGGCGGCGTTAATCGCTTTCGCGGCGTCCGAGTGACGCAGCCAGTTGGCGACCGCCGGAAGGTGATCCAGGCAAGTGCAGCGTGAAATCGCGCCCATCGCCCCGCAGTCCGAGTGACCGCAGATCACGATGTCCTGTACGCCGAGCACGGCGACCGCGTATTCGACGGTGGCCGAGACGCCGCCCGGTTCAGGGCCGTACGACGGCACAATGTTGCCGGCGTTGCGAATCACGAACAGTTCGCCAGGTTCACGCTGCGTCAGGAGTTCGGGCACAACACGGCTGTCCGAGCAGGTGACGAACAACGCCTTCGGATTTTGTGCCGTTGCAAGTTGCTTGAACAGCTCGACGCGTTGCGGGTAAACCTCGCGCTGAAAGCGCAGAAAGCCGTCGATAATGTCACGCATGATGTCCTCCAGAAGCGAATGCCAGGTGCTGGCACGAGCAGTCAATCCGCTGCCGTGCCTGGGTGGTCGTCATTATTGCAGAGGTCGCGTGCGTTGGCTGTACTCGATCAACGATGTCCTTCAGGCCGCGACCAGGGCCCTCCCCCCAGTGAAAGAAGAAACCTGCGCGACTGTCGTTGCGGCAGAAACCGCCAGGCACCGGTGTCTAAAAAAACCGCCGCCACTCATAATGCCGCCCTTCCCTACTCACCCATCCAAGTTCGCCAGCCATGCCTGAAGAGTTCGAAGTCCCCAGCCCCCACGAGCAACATATCGAGCACACCACCCATCACGCCCACGCGCAAGGCGATCGCTTCGCCAGCAAGATTGCGGTAATGACTGCGATCATGGCGACGGTCGGCGCACTGATGAGCTATCAGGCCGGCTCGACGGAAAGCGAGGCGGCCATGGACAAAAACAACGCGGCCATCCAGAAGACCGAAGCCGCCAACGAATGGAACTACTACCAGGCCAAGTCCAGTCGACAGAATCTGTCGGACCTGGCCAGCCACCTGCCGGGGCTGGACTCTGCCCATTACGCTGCCGAGGCGCGGCGCTACGGCGAGCAGAAGGAGGAGGCGCGCAAGAAGGCTGAAGCACTTGAGCAGCAGGCGCACGAGTGGGACGAGAAGTCAGAGCAGGCGCTGCACCAGCATCACCGCTGGGCCCAGGCGATGACCGCGATCCAGATCGCCATTTCACTGGCGGCCATCACCTTGCTGACGCGCAAGGAGTGGCTCAGGCGCGTCTCGTTTGGCGCTGCGGGTGTGGGGGTCATGTTGGGTTCGCTGGCCTGGCTGCATATTTGAGCAAGGTTGAATAGCGTAACCCTTCAAGCACCAAGCGTCTCGGTGGCCAGGAACATCTCGAGTGCGGCGAACGGCATCGGTTTGGCAAAGTAATAGCCCTGGAAAATATCGCAGCGGCTGCCCTTGAGAAAATTCACCTGAGACGCCGTTTCCACGCCTTCTGCGACCACCGTCAGGCTGAGGTGGTGGGCCATGGAAATAATGCCCTGAGTGATTGCTGCGTCGTGATGATCGGTGGCGATGTCCTCGATGAATGAGCGGTCAACTTTGATTTTGTCGATGGGCAATCGCTTGAGGTAGCTGAGGCTGGAAAAACCGGTGCCAAAATCATCGAGCGCAATGCGTACACCCAGGGCCTTGAGCCGGTGTAGCGTATCGATTGCCTGTTCAACGTTATGCAGCAGGAGTGACTCGGTAATCTCCAGCTCCAACTGCCCGGGGCTGAGTCCGTACAGGCTGAGCACTGCCTGGATAGACTCAACGAACTGGCCACGCTGGAAATGCATCGGCGAAATGTTCACGGCCATGACGATGTCTCCAAGGCCCTGATCAACGAGCTGACGTAACTGTGCGCAGGCCTTGTCGAGTACCCAGCGGCTCAGCGGGATGATTTGCCCACTTTCTTCAGCCACCGGCACAAACACCGCTGGAGAGATGAATCCTTTTTCCGGATGCTCCCAGCGCAACAAGGCTTCGATGCCGACCACCCGCCCCGTTCGCGCGTCCATCTGCGGTTGATAATGCAGCTGAAGCGATTGCGTTTCGATCGCCTTTTGCAGGTCATTGCGCAGGCTCGCGTGCTCGCAGACCCTCTGGTTGAGATCGCTGGTGTACCACTGGAAATTGTTGCGCCCCTGCTGCTTGGCCTTGTACATGGCCATGTCCGCCTGCTGGATCAATTGCATAGGCTGCTCGATCTGACCGTCGCTCAGGGTGATACCGATACTCGCGCTCACGTGCAGGTCAATGCCCTGAATGCAGTAGGGTCTGGCAATGCTGGCCATCAGGCGTTCAGCCACTGGCACCACGTCCTCGTCACGAAGCAGGTCCGGCAGCAGAACGATAAACTCGTCGCCCCCCATGCGCACGATGGTATCGCCGGGACGCACCTGCTGTGTCATGCGCTGCGCCACCTCGATCAACACCTGATCGCCGAAATAATGCCCGATCGAGTCGTTGATGGATTTGAATCCATCCAGATCGATGCACATCACCGCCAGTCGGCGCTTGCGACGATGACTGATGTGACAATCCAGAATGAGCCGGCCTTCAAGGGACGCACGGTTGAGCAAGCCGGTCAGCCCGTCATGGCAGGCGTTGAAGCTCAACTGGCGCTCGTAATGCTTCTGCTCGCTGACGTCGCGGGCAATGCCAAATACACCGACAATCGCCCCGTTGACCATGATCGGCAGATTGGAAATGTCCATGGTCAACAGTTTTCCGTTCTCGTCGAGAACCCGTGCTTCGAATCGTTGAGGCTCTCCCGCGCGTGCGGCAGCAAAATGCCGACTGACCCGTTGCAGGTCTTCTTCGAGCACCAGGCGCGAAAAATGATGGCCAATGAAATCGCTTGCCGTGTCCGGTTTCAGCTTCAGGCCTGCGGTATTCACACTCTGAATGTTACCGGCCAGATCGAGGGCGAAAACCGGGTTGGGGTTGTAGGTGAACAAAGAACGAAAACGTTGTTCGCTTTCTTCCAGACACTGACCATCGCGCTCATGACGGATTGCAATCGCCGCCAATTGCGCCGCGCTGGTCAGCCGTTGAATCTGCGCCTCACTTGGCCCGTTGACTCGATTCTGGTACAGCGCAAACGTCCCTACCACGCGCCCCTGATGCGAGAACAATGGCAGCGACCAGCAGGCCCGCAGATTGTATCCAAGCGCGAGGTTCCGAAACCGCTCCCAGCTCGGATCCCGGGCAATGTCCTCGGTGACCACCAGCTCCCGCCGAAAGGCCGCTGTACCGCAGGTTCCTTCCTGCGGACCGATGGGCATGCCATGGATGGCCTGACTGTATTCAGGCGGCAGCCCGGGTGCAGCACCATTAAGCAGGTGCTTGCCCTGCGTATCGGTGAGCAATATCGAACAAAGGGTGTCAGGGTCTTGCGCGTCGAGCATTGAACAGATGGCGGCAAGAATGTCGTCCAATTGCTGATTGGTCGCGATCATGCCAAGAATGTCACGTTGCGACTCGGGAAGACCCACGCCGTGATAGCTCGTGCAGGGGGTATTCATGTGGTTCCTGAGGACTGCCGAGACTATCCGTTCGTCATAGCGTCTGGAAAAGTGAGCGGCCGGGCACAGTCCAACCGTACCCCGAGCACTCTTTATAAGGCAGTGCCGCCGCCATAAGAAAGACTCAGATCAACGATAAAAGACCGCATCAGATTGGCCAGGATCGCCCGGCGCCTGCGAACCTCGCCGACCCTTTTATCCCAAGGCGAGGCTGACCGTTCAATCAGCGTCGACCCGCAGTTCCCGCACAAGAAACGCCAAGGACTCCACGCTAGCGTGATGATTATTGGCCGAACGCTGTGCATCCCATGACATGGCATCGTCAACGCAGAAATCGCCCGCGCACTCCAGGCTCAGATCGTTATCAAGCAGGCCGAGCGGAACCCAAACATAAGGCGATCCGCGCAGCGGGTTGGGCACGGTCGAACCACAATCGGCACAGAAGTCGTTTCTGTAACCGCTGGGCTTAACCCAGCTGCTGATCGAATCCTGCCCTGCTTCCCAGCGGAAATCGTGGACGCCCACCAGCGTGGCGAGGTTGTGACCGACACCGGTTTGCCTGCGGCACAATGAGCAGTGGCAGCGGTAGAAGAAGCGTGGTTTAACCGAAAGACTGAAGCGTACTGCGCTGCAAAGACACTGCCCTGTGGTCATGGGTTTCTCCTTTGGACGTCCATGCTGGAGTTACTTATGGTCAAAGCCGCATTCTAACCCTGCGAGCGCTCAGCCGTGACTCAAATGAACCGCCCGGAAGACGTCCCCGGTCAGTGGATACGCTGATTCTCACGGTGCCGAGCCAACACAACGGGGCTTGGCCCATCAGGGCGCTGGAGCGTGTGACGCTCACCCATCCGCGCACCGGTGAAGCCATCCTGCGCGAATAACCGGTCAGCCCAAAAAAGTATTTCGCCCGGTGCTGCATCCGTTTCCGGCGCTGCTGCGTACATTCATCACCCTCATTCGAAGGGTCGAAGAATCAAGGAGACGCACCATGCACTCGCTCATCAAACGCCTTGCTGTCGCTTGTTTCACCCTGCTTGCCCTTGGAGCTGGATCCAGCTTCGCTGCCGATACCGTGATGGTCGGTGGCGCGGCCATGTATCCAACCAAAACCATCGTCGAAAACGCGGTCAACTCCAAGGATCACACGACGCTCGTCGCAGCGGTCAAAGCCGCCGGGCTAGTGGATACGCTCAACAGCAAGGGGCCGTTCACGGTCTTCGCCCCCACCAATGAGGCGTTCGCAAAATTGCCCGCCGGCACGGTTGAGACCTTGGTCAAGCCGGAACACAAAGCCGACCTGACCAAGATCCTCACCTACCACGTAGTGGCCGGTACGCACACCGCCAAACAGTTGATGGACCAGGCGAAAATGCACGGCGGCAAAGTGATGCTGAAAACCGTCCAGGGCGAATCGCTGACCGTGATGCTGCACGATGGCAAGTTGTGGGTGGAGGACGCCAAAGGAGGCAAATCGGCCATTACCATTGCTGACGTCATGCAATCCAATGGCGTGATTCACGTGGTCGACACGGTGCTGATGCCCAATTGATCGCCTGACGCTGGCGGGCCCTCGGCAAAGGGCTCGCCTCGGGTGGTTTTCTGGCGATTCTCAAGAGTGAACGTGCTTGCCGGCAATCTGTCGGATTGCACAAGTGCTCAGCGGTGTCGGCATGCCGCAGCGAACGTCATAGAGGGCCAGCATGGACACCGAAAAACTCGAATTCGGCGCGAACGACATCGCGCAAATGCAGCGTTTCAACAAGACCCTCGGCTGGCTGCCTCGGTTTCGCATCCGCAATCGCGTCACGCCGCGTCTGATCCAGACCTTGCTGCGCGTCAGCCAAAAGGCCGGCGCGGACAAACTGCGCAAACATGGCCTCGAAGCCGAAAACACCGTGATTGATGCAAACGGCCTCTCGCTGCCGTTACGGATTATCAGGCCCAAAGGCAAAGCACGGGGCGTGGTGCTGGATTTTCATGGCGGTGGCTGGGTCATCGGCAACCCGCAGATGAACGACGAACTCAACGCGGGCATGGTCAATGCGTGCAACGTGGCGGTGGTCTCGGTGGATTATCGGCTGGCGACCAACACGCCGGTCGAGGGGTTGCTGGCAGATTGTCTGGCTGCCGCTCGCTGGTTGCTCGGCTGCAAGGAATTCGCGGATCTGCCGGCGATCGTCGTCGGGGAATCGGCGGGTGGGCATCTGGCGGCCGCGACATTGTTGGGGCTGCAATCTTCGCCCGAATTGTTGAAGCGCATTCACGGGGCGCTGCTCTATTACGGCGTCTATGACCTGACTGGAACTGCCAGCGTCCGCGCGGCGACTGCCGACACGCTGGTGCTGGACGGCCCGGGCATGGTTGAAGCGCTACGCCTGTTGACGCCGGATCGCAGCGACGCGCAACGCCAGCAACCGCCGCTGTCACCGCTGTACGGCGACTTTACCGACATGCCCCCTGCGCTGATGTTCGCCGGCGAGCTGGACCCGTTGCGCGACGACACCCTGGAGCTGGCCGCACGCTGGAACGCATCGGCAGCGGTTGAGGCGCACCTGCTACCCGCTTGCGCCCATGGGTTTATTCACTTCCCGACGGCGATGGCCGAGCGGGTGTTGGCGCACAGCCGGGCGTGGATCAATCTTCGGATCGCGGCGCAGCAAGCCACAGTCGACCGTGGCGCTCAGCTCACGCCAGCAACTCGGTAATCCACTGGATCTGCTGCGCCGTTTCCTGCAACTTTTCTTCGGGCACGGCCTGGCGCGCCTGGGTGAAACCGTTCAGGGTTTTCTGCTTTTTGCGCAACAAGCGCTGCCATTTGGCGAGAAAGGCCGGGCTGCGCGCCTGCATCTGCAGCGGGCCGAAGTACAGTTGTGCGGCGCTGTACGCCACCGGCCCGGAGCGCTCAGCGACGATGATTTCGTAGAAAAACCGGTTTTCCTGCAGCACGTCCTCGACAACGATGCAGTAGCCATTTTCCATCAGCCATTGACGCAGCGGCTGCTCGCCACCGTTGGGTTGCAAGATCAGCCGCTCGTGCCCGCTCAAGCGCGCCTTGCCACTGTCAAGGATGTCGCGGATGGTCTCGCCGCCCATGCCGCACAGGCTGATCGCGGTGATTGCGTCACCCGGCTCGATCGCCGCCAGACCACTGGCATGCCGCACGGTGATGTGCGCTTGCAGATCGTTGTCGCGCACCGTGCGCACCGCTGCGTGGAACGGCGTCAACGCCACCTCGCCGGCCACCGCCGCCACAATGACGCCACGGCGCATCAGCGCCACCGGTAGATAACCGTGATCCGAGCCGATATCCGCCAACCGCGCACCCGCTGGAACCTGCGCCGCCACACGCTCCAGGCGCATGGACAAAGTGTGTTCGTTCAACTGCCGCCCTCTTCCCCAACCACCGCCGGCACTGCTGGCCGGACAAGGGGCGCGACTCTAGCGAGGTGCGGCGGGCATTTCAAATGCGCGGCGCGTCCGGTGCTCCATGCTGTTCAGCCATCGCGCAGGCGTTTTATGCGGCGCAGCGGGAAACTGCGGATTTGCGCGGGGTTCGGATGGATACGTCCGAGCGGTTCGCGCCTGAAGACTATCCCCTTGGGCGTGATGAATCTGAGAGGTTGCCAAAAAGCCCGTTTCTATAGGCGCTAACGCCTGCTCAGCCACCTAGCCACTGGCTCGATTCACGCTTACCATACCCACAACTCGTATTACCGCGGCTGCTGAACCCGGTACTCACGAGGAAATGAACCATGGAAAGAACCCGCGCCTGGAGACGTCATCAGGCCCGTAAACGCGGCAACGGCAAAGCGGCTGATCCGCTGAAGTTCAAACCGCAAAAGAACTGGAAGCTGATGTATACCCGCGCCGAAAAACTGGCCAGGGCACGCCAACTGGGCATGAGCTATCCCATCCGCACCACCCGCCAACTGCTGGATCAAGTGTGACCAATCTCCTGTTCGTTTGCAGCCGTAACCAATGGCGCAGCCCGACGGCGGAAGCGATCTGGCGCCGCCGGCCCGGCTTCGAAGCCCGCTCGGCGGGCACCAGCCCCAACGCGCGCAAACCCATCGGCCCGGCGGATATCCGCTGGGCCGATGTGATTTTTGTCATGGAGCGCAAGCACCTCAATCGTCTGCAGGCTGAATACGCCCGCCTGCTTGAGCACAAGCCCATCCACACCCTGGATATTCCCGATGACTACCGTTTCATGGATCCCGAACTGGTAGACATCCTCGAAGACGCTGTGAAGCCCTATCTCGCGCCTCAGGCTTAGCACTCAGGCTGCCGCCCTCATCCAAGTACTTTCAAGTTGAGTAGTAAACATGAACCGTCAAAAGAAACTGCAGCAGTTGTTCAAGGAAAAGGCCAAGAAGGCCAGTGCCAAACTGGCGCCGAAAAAGCCCAAGTACATCAGCAAGGCTGACCGCCTGAAAATGGCTGCTGAGGCAGCGGCGGAACCGGTCGAAAGCACCGAGAGTTGATCCAGCCTTTCAGGCGTGCAGGGCCTCAGTCGGCGGAAACAGGCAGCCGACACGCCTATACGCCAACCACCAGCACATTGGCCGGGCGTGACGGGCCGAGCGTGGCGGCCAACATTGATCGCATGTCCTGAGGTTCGATTGTCCGCTACGAATCGACAACTGCCGATTACCCACCCTAGCGCAATGTCATGTCAGTCTGGCAACGGCCCCTGCCGGCACCACCCCCAGCTGCTCAAGCCGCCGCAGTTGCTCGACAATCCGCACGCGCTCGTGTTCGGGTGTCTCCCGGTCAGTGATCGAGTAAGTCTGCCCGCAGACCCACCTGCCTATCGGCTCAAGTGCTGACGAGTCACCAGGCTGGAGGCGAAGTTGCTGAAGCAGAAACCCGGCCTGGGTCCATTTGGGCATCAGCTCAAGGAGTGCCTGGCGCCGGGCGGCGGACAACGTTGGCCAGAGGTTCTCAAGCTGAGCAGTCAATGCCGATTCGATGACGCGCCATGGCTGGGGACGCAGTCCGTGGACACCCGCCTCGAACACACGCCGCGACGGATCCGCGATCGCCTCGATCAGCAACGCGGGCCTGTCCTCTCCCTCAAGGATCAAGACAAGCGAACGAACCTCACCACTGCTTTGGTTCAAGGCCGCACTCATCCACTCTTGCGGAATACGCACACCCAACGACAACGCCAATCCGAGCACGCCGAGCCAGCGGGCTTTGGTTGCAGGTATTGGCCCCGCCAGTTGCGCCTGAAGGACGTGCACGGGGTCGATCTGATACTTACTTGCGGCCCAAAGCGCAGTGGACCTTACCGCTGACGAGGCGTCTGTCAAAAAAGCCTCGATCAGCGGTGCACGGTCCGTTGGTAGCTCGATGGCCTGCAGAAATGACAGGCGTCTGAGGATGCTGCTGTTGCTCTCCAGCCCATAAGTAACGGCCTTGTGCGCCGAAGCCGGGGGAAGCGCCATGGCCCTGCCGAGTGCCAGCCGGCGCACGCCGAAATCGACATGATTCAGGCATGCGACGAGAAACGCCTCCAGCTCATCCGCGCCCTTTGCCCGAGTGAGCACCCTGAACAACATTCGTGTACAGGCGCCACGGCTGGCGTCGAAGGCTGCCGCACTTTGCTCAAGGCATTCGGGTGACGCCAGCAGCGCTTCAAGCTTGTCGAGGGTGACACCATGATCTTCTCGCCGGCGCTGCTCGAGGGCAAGAATGGCGGGCATTCGAGCGATCAGCCAAGGGGCATGCTCGGGTGTCAGGTAGTCTTCGAAAGCCTCTCTGGCCGCCGCGCGAACCTGCGGCACCCAATCGTTCAGCCGCACGACAATGGCTTCCAACCGCTCGGGCGACAGCGATGACCTGATGAGCCGCAGACCGACCTCCCGATCAAACCCCTGCCAGGAAGTGACCAGCGACTTCCAGTCTTGTGCACGCGGAACTGCTGGCAGGCCTGCAGGTTCGGCCGAATGCACGATGGCTGCGGCAGTGGAAGTCTTTCCAATGAGTCTTTGTAACCAACTTTTCCACATGCAGCTGACTATCCCTGATATCCGAACATTCGTGGGCCGTAGCATGCCTGTCAGCGCAATTTTTTGAAACGCGCGGACAATCGCTCACCAAGGCGAATGTGCTGATCGGGCCCCGCCAACACTCGGGCTGATGCACCTGCCCGCCCCGCTCCCCGGAAATTTTTCTCGGCGTGCGGTTCGATCACCTAACCTCATAGATTGTGTGCTCAACGAGAACCGGTCCCGCCCATGCGCAACGCCTTGAAGTCATTGTTGTTTGTGACGCTGATTCTGCTCGCGCCGGGTGGTTCGGCGCTGTGGGCGGCGGACTTGCCGGCGCCGTCGGCGACCACCACGGTGCCGCTGCTGGAGGTCTCGCAAAGCGATCTGCAAGCGCTGCAAATGCGCCTCGACGGGTTGAAGCAGCAGATTTCCGCCGCCAACAACTACAACCAGCTCGAAGGTCCGCAGGACCGGGTGCAGGCGTTCATCCTGGATGTCGATCGCTTGTCGGCGTCATTGTTGCCGCAGCAGGCGCAACTGGCGGTGCAACTGGGTGTGCTCGGCGCGGCGCCGGATACGCAAATTGCCGCTGAACAAGCCGATATCGCCGCGCAACGGGCGACACTCAGCGAGCAAAAGAACAAGGTCGACGCCACGCTGAAAAGTCTGGCCGCGCTCAAGCAAAGCGCCGCCGACCTGATCACGCAAATTGCCGGTATTCGCCGCACGCTGCTCGAAAGCGAACTGACGCTGCGCACCGACAGCATTCTCAGTCCGGATTTCTGGTCGCCTCTGGTTTCGCCGGCGCCCGACGACCGCCAGCGGCTGACTTTTTTCATCGATCAGGTCAACAACACCTGGGCCACGGTCTGGGCACCCGGGCAGCGGTTTTTCACCTGCGTGCTGGTGCTGTTGGCGCTGCTGTTCTGGACCCTCGGACGACGTCTCGCCGAGCGCGCACTGACCTGGCTGTGCATCCACCGCATGCCGGAGGGCCGCCTGCGTCGCAGCGCGCTGGCGTT
The DNA here is from genome assembly GCF_017491705.1 of Pseudomonas sp. 86_A. NCBI lineage: Bacteria > Pseudomonadati > Pseudomonadota > Gammaproteobacteria > Pseudomonadales > Pseudomonadaceae > Pseudomonas > Pseudomonas sp. 86_A. The sequence continues at coordinate 11,894 of NZ_JAFGYS010000017.1, forward strand.
CGCCTCGGCACTGGCGACGTTGGGCACCACCGCCATCGCCTTGCACCTGCTGTTCTATGCGTGCACCCGCCACGCGCCGTTACCCCCGATGCTGTCGACGTTCTCCGAGGAGTTCGAAAAAGCCGTCTACGCCTGCGCCCTGATCACCGCCCTGAGCCGCGCGCTGCTGTCGACGCAACATCCGTCGTGGCGGCTGCCGGCGATTGCCGATGCCGTGGCACTGGCGCTGAAACCCTATCCGCGGATTCTCGCAGCCACCCTGCTGGTGCTGGTGACGCTGGTGCAAGTCTGCAACGCCACCGGCATGAGCAGCCAGATCGTGATCGCCCAGCGCGGGGTGATCGCCATCGTGGTGATCGCGATTCTGGTGCCGTTGCTGATCCGCACTGGCAAGGTGCGCAAGGCGTTGCTCAGCGCCAATGACCCGGAGGCCGGCAGTACGTTCGCCGGGGTGATCTACAGCGTTGCCACGGTGTCGATGTGTATCTCGGCGCTGGCCCTGCTCACCGGTTACGTGTCGCTGGCGCGGTTCATCACCTATGAACTGGTGTGGGCGTATATCGTGCTGTCGGGGTTCTATTTGCTGATCGAGGTGGTCAAGGACGCCTGCGAACATCTGTTCTCGCCGCGCTACCCGGCCGGCAAGACCATCAAGCAGACGCTGGGCATGAGCGACCGACGCCTGGAGCAAATCTCGACGGTGCTGTCCGGCGCCAGCCGCGCCGGGCTCTTGCTGCTGGCGGTGATCACCCTGTTCGTCGGCGGCATCGGCACCACGTTCGGCCAGTTGACCACCAACATCATGGGCATTCTCGGCGGCGCCGGACTGCGCAAGCTGAACATCGTGCCCGCTCATTTGCTCAACGCGGTGCTCGCCTTGCTGATCGGCATCTACCTGATCCGCGCCCTGCGTCGCTGGCTCGATAACGAGTTTCTGCCCAAGACCGATATGGACCCGGGCATGTGCGCATCGCTCAGCACGCTGTTTTCCAACATCGGTTATGCCGCGGTCATCCTGCTGACCCTGTCGTCACTGGGCGTGCGCTGGACCAACCTGGCGTGGATCGTCAGCGCCCTGTCGGTGGGGATCGGCTTCGGCCTGCAGGAGATCGTCAAGAACTTCGTCTCCGGGCTGATTCTGCTTACCGAGCGCCCGGTGAAAGTCGGCGACCTGATCAGCATCAGCGGCGTCGAGGGCGACATCCGCCGGATCAACGTACGCGCCACGGAAATCCAGCTCAGCGACCGCTCCATCGTCATCGTGCCCAACTCGCAGCTGATCTCGCAGAACCTGCGCAACGTCACCCTGGGCGGCAGTGCCCAGGGGGTGGCAAGCCTGGAGCTGATGTTCCCGCTGGACATCGACCCCGAACAGGTCAAGGAACTGCTGCTTACTACCTACCTGGAAAACGAACACATCCTCGACAAACCGGCCGCGTACGTGCGCTTCAGCAAGCTCTCGCCGGACGGCATCACCCTGACGGTGACGGGTTATGTCGGCAGCCCGCGGATCGTTGGGGGGACCAAGAGCGATCTGCTGTTCGAGATTCTCAAGCGGTTGGGGGATGCGGGGATAGCGCTGGCAAAACCGGCCTCGAGCCCGTGACCCTGCAGGGTTTTGCGGTGGACACGGACTTAGCGACTGGCCGAGACCATTGTGGGAGCTGGCTTGCCAGCGATGGCGGTGGGTCAGCCTGCAAGGGTGGTGACCCATCGCTGGCAAGCCAGCCACAGGTGTCGTGGTAAGCGCCAAGCCTGATAAAGAACAGAAAGGAATTAATAAATATAAAATCAGTATTTATCGTTATATAAATTTGTGCGTACTCTCTGTTCATTCCCTCATTGATCACAGTGAAGTGCGCCATGAACCCGACTGCCAACCTGATCGACTTCGTCGCTTACCGCAAACGCCGCCAAGCCCAGCAACTCGCGCGGGCCATGTGGGAAATGTATGCGCGCAACGCTGGTTACCAGGCCTTTCAATGGGTGCAGGCCAAGCGTTCGACCGAGCCGCGTCAAGCGTGAACGCCGGTGATCCCTCGCGCTTTCTGGCGAGCGCCGACGAACCTGTGCTGGATCTGAACAGTCTCGAAGCATTGGAAGAAGACCCGATCTGCGAACGGGTTGCACAAAACCTGCAACGCTTGCGCGGCAAGCGGCATTTGTCGCTCGATGCACTGGCCCGTCAGTGCGGCGTGAGCCGGGCAATGCTGGCGCAGATCGAGTCCGGGCGCAGCGTGCCGTCGATCAAGGTGCTGTGCAAAATCGCCAAGGGCTTGAAGGTGTCGGTGGCGGCGTTTCTCGAGCATCGCGCGTTTGAGGGCGTGGCGGTGTTGTCGGCGAGTCAGAGCAAACGGCTGGTGAGTGCCAGCGGTGCGTTTGTCAGCCGCGCACTGTTCCCGTTCGACGTGGCGCGGCAGTCGGAATTTTATGAACTGCGTTTGAGTCCGCTGGGCGAAGATCTGTCCGAGGGCCATGGGCCGGGCGTGCAGGAAAACCTGGTGGTGGCTCAAGGCGTGCTGGAGATCAGCGTCAATGACGAACGCTATCTGCTGTCCACCGGCGACTCGATCCTGTTCTACGCCGACCAGCCCCACCGCTACCGCAACCCGGCGGACAGCGAGGCCGTGGCCTATCTGGTCGTGACCTACCCCGAACGGCTGGACTGACGAATCGCCGTGGGATCCAGGCTTTTTGGCAGATACGGCATCTCATTGCCTGACACACCGCCATCGCTGGCAAGCCAGCTCCCACAGGTTTCCAGGTGGGTTCAAGATTTATGGCCACTGAAGATCCCTGTGGGAGCCGGGCTTGCCCGCGATGGCGTCGGCACATTCAGCATCTGTATTGCCTGACACACCGCTTTCGCGAGCAAGCCCGCTCCCACATGGTTTCGTGGTGATAGCCGAAGCCGGCGTGGTGTGGGCTGGACAAGTGTTGGTCAATGGAATGAAAAAGCCCCCGAGGCCTTGGGCCGTCGGGGGCTTTTTTGTGCTGCCGGAAATCAGCAGGTGCAGCACATCATCGGCATGCCGTTGCAGCTCATCATCATTGGCATGCTGCAGTCGTTCATCATTTTCATCATCAGGGCGCAGCAGTTTTTCATCATGTCCATGCTCATGCCGGGCATCGGCATGATTTTGCACATCATGCAGTCGGCCATCATGGTGCATTCCATCACGCACTTCATCGATGGCATCGGCATGCCCATCATCGGCATTGGCATCATCATGTTCATCATCGGCATAGCCATGGCCGCCTGGGACATGCACATCATGCTCATGTTGCCGCAATGCATCATCATCGGCATGCCGCAGTCCATCATCATCTGCATCATTTCGCCGCTGTTCTTGAACATGGCCATGTCCATGCCGGCGGCCGGCATCATCTTGCACATCATGCCGTCGTCCATCATTTCGCAGCTCATGGTCGCCATCATCATCGGCATGCCCGTCATGGGCATCATCGGCATGTTGGCGTTCATTGGCATTGGCATCTGCATGGCGTTCATCATGGTGTAGCTCCCTGAGGATTTAAGAACTGGATGAAAAGCTGATGGCGCTGATTCTATGGGCTTGAAGATCCCGTACAAGATGCCCATCGAACAGCAAAAAGCACTGTTCGAACCGCTCAAGCGCAGCGTTGCATGCGCGTTGAGCTGTTGCAGCAGCAGACTGGACACCATGACAGAAAGAGCCAATGCACTGACATCGATTACGACATCATCGATATGTAAAACAACGCTATATAAATAACCGAAAGAAATTATCGGTCTAACCAGCCCCGGCTATTTTTCTTATTCCATTAATAAACAAGCAAACCACTTTTTAATCTTTTATCGCTATTAAAGGGCGCCCCTATAATTGCGCGTCTGCACTCACTCATAAAAAGGGAAGTTCCATGCAAAGACGCCTGTTACTGGCTGCACTGTTTGTCGCTGTCGCCGGGTGCGCCAGTCCTCCTGCCGTTTCCGTGCACACCAAAGACCCCGTCAGTTCGACCCTGCAAGGTGACGCCACGCGTCCGGCGCAGGCGCAGTGGATCCGCACCGAGTTGTATTTCTCGGTGGGCACGGTGGATGGCAAGGAAGGCGCGGTCAGCCCCGCGCGCTGGCGCGAGTTTCTCGACAAGGAAGTGACGTCGCGGTTTCCCGACGGTTTCACCGTGTTCGATGCGTATGGGCAGTGGCGCGATCATGGGGCGAAGGAGCCGGAGCGGTTGAGCACCAAGGTCATCGTGATCCTGCACGAGAACAACCCGCAGAACGCCGGCAACATCGAGGCAATTCGCCTGGCGTACAAGCGCATCACCGGGGATTTGTCGGTCCTGCGTCTGTCGCAACCGGCCGACGTATCTTTCTAATCAGTGATCGACCCCAGAGCTTGCCGAGGCGTCGACGCCAGGCGGCTCAATCCCGCCAACAGCAGCGCCCCCACCAGCAACACTCCGAGCCCCAGACACGCGCCCCACCCCACCACCGTCACGCTGGAATACAGCATGTACAGGCACAGGCCGAAAAACAGCAGGGGCAACAGCGGATACAACGGTACCCGGACCGGTCTCGGCACTTCGGGGAAGCGTCGGCGCAGGATGATCAACGCCAGGCTGCTGAAGCTCAGGAACAACCAGTACACGGGGGTCAGGTATTCGACCATGGTGTTGAAACCGCTCTGGGTGAAACTGCCGAACAGCACCAGCAACAACGCCACTGCGCCCTCCGCCAGCAAGGCCTTGCGCGGCACGCCGTCGCGTTCGTGCCACTCGCCGAAGCGGCGCAACTGCGGCACGTCGCGGGCGGCGGCGTAGGTGGTGCGGGCGCCGACCAGCAAGGTCGAATTGATGGTGACGATGGCCGCGATGCCGACCATCAGCAGAATCAGCAGCACCCCCGGCGCGCCGAACGCGCGGTTCAGCAACTCCACGGCCGGAGCATTGCTCGCGGCCAGTCCGGCGAACCCCAGGCCACGGACAAACGCCCAGTTCAGCGCCAGATAGATCGCCATCAGCAGCGTCAGCGCTCCGAGCATCGCGATGAAGATGCCGCGTCGACCGTCACGCACTTCCGCCGACAAGGTCGCCGCATCGCTCCAGCCGCCGAACGCGAGAAAGACGAAAATCATCGCCGCAGAAAATCCGGCCATGCCGGTGTTCTGAGGTGTGACCGACGCGCTGGGCGGCGCCGCTTCGATCCCCTGCCACGCCAGCCACACACCGGCGCTGGCGATGCTCAAAAAGCCCAGGGCCAACAGGCCCACCAACAAGGTCTGCGTGATGAAGCCGATGTGCTTGCCGCTGAGATTGAGCAGCACCAGCGCGGCGATCACCCCGCCGGCAAACAGCCCCGAGCCGTATCGACCGAGCGGCACCACGGCGTTGACGTAATCGGCAAACATGAACGCCGACAAGGCGATCCAGCCGGTGTGCATCACCGAGAAGCGCGACCAGGCGAACAGGAACCCCATGCGCTCGCCATACGCCGTGCGCAGAAAGTGATAGTCGCCGCCCGGATGCGGGAACGCCGTGGCCATTTCGGCGAAGCACAAGGCCCCGGCCATCGACGCCAAGCCGCCGAGCACCCAGACCCAGTAGAAATAGTCCGGCCCGACGTTCAGCGCCACGGTCGGCGCGGTCTTGAGGATGTCGGTGGTGATCACCATGCCCAGCGTGATCAACAGCGCCTGCGCCACCGGCAGATGGCGCCTGGGGCCGTTCGAGTGATTCATGGAGAGTCCCGCAGAAGGTCCGCCGTCCGTGGCGGTTCGGCTCAGAAACCGTAGGTGGCGCTGGCGTAGTAATAGGCACCGTTGGTACCGATCGGCGACAGCACGTCATACGGCAGGTTGCCGCCGTAGTTGATCGCCGAGCCGGAGCGCTCCGGGTAGTTGTCGGTGAGGTTGTTGCCGCCCAGGGCCACGCTGAATTTCGGGGTGAATTTGTAGGTCACCTCGGCATCCAGTTGCCACACCGCGCCGTAGGTCTGCTCCGGTTGCGAGTCACCGAAGTCGAACACCCGGGTGGTCTCGCCCTGACGGGTCAGACGGCCAAGCAGGCCCCAGTGTTCGCTGGCCCAGTTGGCACTGAACACGAAGCGATCCTTGGGTGCGGCGTCGGTCAGGGTGTTGGTTTCTTCGACGCCGACCAGCGCGTCGTTGCCGATACCCAGCGCCGTCAGTTGCGACGGCGTGCCTTTGGTACTGGTGACTGTGGTGTGGTTGTAGGTGTACGCGGTGGTCAGGCCCAACGTCCCGTCATACAGCGGCTGGTGGTAGTTGAGCACCAGTTCGGCGCCGTGGGTGCTGGTGTCGGCGGCGTTGGTGAAGAAGTTGACGTCATGGACCCCGGCCACGCCGAAGTTGTCGTTGATGTATTGCTCCATGGCATCGCTGCCGATGCGCTGCGACAGGGTGATGCGGTCCTTGACGTCGATACGGAACACATCGAGCGAGGCATCGAAGCGTTCGTTGAACTGGAAGGTCAGGCCGAGGCTGAAGTTCTTCGAGGTTTCCGGGTCAAGCTTTTGGGCGCCCAGCGCGCGGGCAATCGGATCGTTGACCGAGAGCACGCGGATATCGGTGAGCGTGCCGCCTTCGCCGAAGTTGCTGGTGGTGTTCTGAAAACCGCTCTGGGCCAGCGACGGCGCACGGAAGTTGTTCGACACCGCACCCCGCAACGCCCACTGCTCGGTCAGTTTGTAGCGACCGCTGAGTTTGCCGGTGAGTTTGCTGCCGGCATCGTCGTAATGCTCCCAGCGGGTGGCGGCGTCGACGAAGAAGCGGTCGGTGAGATCGCCCGAGAGTTCGGCGTAAGTGGCGAACACGTTGCGGTCCAGGTCCGACTCTTCGCTGGGGCGCAAGCCATTGGCGCCGTCAGCGCCAGACCCGATGTACGAAGCCGCGTCACCGGCGTAGGTCAGGTAGTTTTCGTAGCGGTATTCGCCGCCCAGCGCCAGCACAAACGAACGTCCGCCGAGGCGCAGTTCGCGGCTGAAATCGAGGTTGGTGGTGGTCTGACGCAGCTCGTAATCGCCAGTATCGAACGAGGTGGGCGAATCGGCCCCCAGGCTGACATTGAGGGTGCGCCGGGTGGATCCGTCAAAGCGGTTACGCCCGTGGGTGACGCTGCTGTCGAAGTCCCAGTCCTCGCCGATCATGCCTTTGAAACCGGCGGTGGCGGAGATGTCCTTGTTGTCGCCCAGGGACTGTGGCAGGTAGCCGTTGGGATAGAACTGCGGCTGTTCGTAGGGGTAGCGATAGAACTCGGCGCCGGTGGTGTGGCGCTGGTTGTAGGTGCCAAAGCTGTAAGCCTTGCCGCCGGCCAGCGGCAGCTCGCTGTTGAACCACAGGTTGACGTCGCGCGCGAGGCCATCGCCCATCACGTAGTTGCGCTGCTCGGGGGTATCGGCGAATCCGTCGAAACCGGCGCGGTTGGTCGGATTGCGGTTCTTGTACTCGGTGCCGCCCCGAATGAACCCGCCCTCTTCGCCCAGGCGCGTGCCGATCTTGGCGGTGGTTACGCTGTTCTGACCGTCGGTGGTGGTGCGCCCGATGGCGTCCTGATGGGTGTGAAACGCGCCGTAGCTGGTGGACACTTCGCCGCCCTCGGGCGCGTCGTCGAGGATGATGTTGATCACCCCGGCAATCGCATCGGAGCCGTACTGCGCCCCGGCACCATCGCGCAGCACTTCGATGCGTTTGATCGCGCTGATGGGGATCGAGTTGAAGTCCACCGGTGCCGTGCCGCGACCGATTTTCGAGGAGTCATTGACCACCGCCGAGGTGTGCCGGCGCTTGCCGTTGACCAGCACCAGCACCTGGTCCGGACTCATGCCGCGCAACTGCGCGGCGCGTACATGGTCAGCACCGCCGGAGTTGGATTGGCGCGGCATGCTGAACGATGGCAGCAAGGTCTGCAGCGCCTGGCCCAGTTCACCGTCGGCAGCGCCAGTGGACTTGAGGTCGGCGGCGGTCAACACGTCCACCGGCACCGGTGAGTCCAGCACCGTGCGCGCGGTACCACGGGTGCCGGTGACCAGCACGGTACCCAGCCGTGTGTCATCGTCAACGCGCGTGGAAGTGTCTTCGGCTTGCGCCGGTAGTTGCCAGATCGCACCGACAACCGCGATGGCCAGTAATGAACGGGAACGCTGATACATGGGACAGCTCCTTTATCGCAGCTAATACCCGGCCGTTGCCGACAATAAGCGTTCGGCAATCAATGCACGGCAATGTCTGCTGTAGTTTTAGAAATCAGGAAGGCAGTGAAGGCTGGTTGAACGCATTAAGTTGATTAAGCGCAGGATCCCCAAAGTTAGTTGTTTCCCCTTGAACACCGATGCTAGACGAGCGGACAGGTTTCGCAAAAGAACCAATAACACTTAGGTTAGATCGGGCTGAGTATTTGCTTTTAGAGCAACACAAGTGTTGCCAGACAAACACTTAAACTCTAACTAACACCAACTAACTCAAGATCAGGTAAAGATCTTTTGTAGGAGTGAGCCTGCTCGCGATGGCGGTTTATCAGCCACCGAAGTAGTTGAATGTCCGGGCCCCTTCGCGAGCAGGCTCACTCCTACAGGTTGATCGCGCTGATGTGGGAGCGAGCTTGCTCGCGAAGGTGGCCGATCAGTCACCCGATATCTTGACTGCAAACAAGCGCATAACCTTAGTCGAACTCCTTTTCCAGCCAGGCATCTTCGGCAATGTCCAAAGCGTCAGCACTGAAGCGTTGTTCCACAAACGGATCGGCGTGCAGGTGAAAGCCATTGCGCTCCCAGAAACCGGGTTGCTCCTGGTCGACAAACTCGAGACCGCGCAGCCATTTGGCGCTCTTCCAGAAGTACCGCCCCGCTACCACCAGCCGCAGCGGCCAGCCGTGCTGGGCGGTCAAGGGTTGGCCGGCGTAATGGGTGGCCAGCAGGCTGTCCGGGTGCAGCAGGTCGTCGAGTGACAGGTTGGTCTGGTAGTCGTGATCGGCGTGGGCCATGACGTAGGCGCTTGGCGGCTGGATATCGAAGGCCTGCAACAGATCCTGCAGATGCACCCCGCTCCACTGCGTGTCGAACTTCGACCAGCGTGTCACGCAGTGGATGTCGCATTGCAACTGACGTTGTGGCAGCGCTTGCAGGTCTGCGTAACGCAGTTCGACCGGGTGTTTGAGTGTGCCAAACAGACGCAGCGACCAGTTCGGCAAATCGTATTGCGGCACGCTGCCTTCGTGCAGGATCGGGAAGCGCTCGGTCAACACCTGGCCGGGAGGCAGCCGTGCGCTGAATGCGGGATCTGCTTGGGGTGAACGGCTTTTGCGTAATCGCGTTGCCTTGTCGTGCATGCTCACACTGACCTCATTTCTTGAATGCCGACCCTGCGGGGGATTTCAGTTAGCCACCGGTATCCACTCCGCCCGCGCCACGTTGGCGCTATCACCGAAGGCCGGGAGTTTCTGGGCCAGGTCGCGGACGTTTTTCACGTCCAGGTCCAGCAACTGCTGACGGGTGATCAGGGTCGGCGGTACCAGCACCTGATGCCCCGGGTTTTCGCCGGCAATCAACATCGCCAGACTGCGCACGCTGATCGCCCCCGCCACTTGCGGATTGACCGCCGCCGTGGCCGCCCAGGCACTGTCCGGTTCTTTCATGATCTGGATGTCGGCGGTGGAAATGTCGGCGCTGTAGATCTTCACCTTGCGCCCCAGCCCGGCCTCGTCGACGGCAATTTTTGCGCCTTTGGCGAATTCGTCGAACGGCGCGAAGATCACGCTGATCCCCGGATTGGCCCGCAGCACCGCACTGGCCTGATCCGCTACCGAATTGGCAATTGGCGGGTTGAGCGTGCCGAACCGCGCCTTTTCGATGATGCCCGGATTGGCCTGCTTCACCTGACTCCAGATCTCATCGCGACGCTCCATCGGCGTGAAGCCGCTGATGTAAACGTAACCGGCGTCGAACCGCGTGCCGTTGTCCTTCACCGCCTGATCCAGCGCCAGCCGCGCCAGCGCGTGGTGATCCTGCTCGACCTGGGTCACCTGCGGGCTGTTCAGGTCAACGTCGAACGCCACCACCTTGATGCCTTTGGCGATCGCCCGGTCAATCGGGCCTTTAAGAGTTTCCGCCAGGCCCAGTTGCACGATGATCCCGTCCACGCCGAGGTCGATCGCCTGATCGATCATCTCGCCCTGACTCGCCGCCTGCTGCCGGGCATCGAACACCCGCAGGTTGGCCCCCAGCGCTTCGGTCTGTTGCTCCACGCCGCGCAGATACGCCTCGGGAAAGTCTCCGGAAAACAGATAGCCGACCAGGGCGATCTGCACCTGGCCCTTGTCGAACGGCGCTGGCGCTCCCGGTAAGGCCTTGGCCTGCGCGCTCACGGCCAACGCCGAGAGCATCACCCCGAGCAGGCAATGGCGCGCGAACTGTTTGAGTGAACCTTGCATACGACTTTCCTTGAACGATGTCGGCTCAGCGCGCCCGATGCGCGAGGCCGAAGGTGAACATCAGGGCCAGCACCAGCACCAGTCCCTTGACGAAATCCTGCGCGTAGTACGGCGCGTTGAGCATGGTCAGACCGTTGAGCAGCGAAGCCACCAGCAGTGCGCCGACCAAGGTGCCGAAGGCGTTGGGCTTCTTCGCCCCGAGCACGGCAAAACCGATCAGCGCCGCGCCAAGGGCGTCCAGTACCAGACCGTTACCGGAGCTGACATCGCCGCGGCCCAGGCGCGCCGCCAACAGCAAACCGCCGAGTGAGGCGAGCAATGCCGACAGCACGTAAGCGAGCAATTTGAAGCGCTGCACCGGCGCCCCTGCCAGTCGCGCCGCCTGCTCGTTGCCGCCGATGGCATAAAATAACCGGCCGATGCGCGTGCGTTCGAGAAACAGCCACACCGCCAGCGCCACCAGCGCGGTGATCAACACCGGGACCGGCACCACGTCCCACAACCGCCCGCGACCCAGCGCAAGAAACGCCGCACTGAACGCGCCTTCGGTTTCCACGCCGCTGGGCAAGGTCATGCCCACCGCAATCGAGCGGCCGCCGGTGGGAATCAGTTGCACGCCAATCACCAGAAACATGCTGCCCAGCGTCGCGAGAATGTCCGGCACCCGCAGCTTGACGATCAGCCAGCCATTGAGCAGCCCGACCAGTGCGCCACCGGCCAGGCTGATCAGCACCGCCGGCACCGCGCCCCAGCCGAGCACCACCATCACGTAACTGGCGATCATCAGGCTCATCGCCGCCACCGCACCAATCGACAGATCGAGCCCGCCGACGGCCATGGTCAGTGTCACCCCGAGGGCCAGCAGCGCGACGATCGACACCGACTGCAAGATGCTGAACAGATTGCCGACGCGCAAAAACGCCGGCTCCGCGACGCTGAAAAACACCACGATCAGCGCCAGCAACCACAACAGGCCGTAGCGGATCAGCGCTTGCAGCAGGCGCTCGGCGGGTGCCGCAGTGGAAGACAACAGTGAACTCGAATCAGGCACTCGCTCTGCTCCTTGGCGTGGCATGAAGGGGATGTTCGATCAGGTCGCTACCCGCCAGCGCAGCGACCAGGGTCGCGCGCTCAAGACCGGCACGCGGGTATTGCGCGACCACCGCGTGATCGCGCACCAACAGGATCCGGTCAGCGATTTCCAGGGCTTCGTCGACGTCGGCACAAATCACCAGGGTCGCGCGGCCAGCGGCACTGTCGCGCAGCAACTGGCCGATCTCGCGGCGGGCGCGCACGTCGACCCCCTGAAACGGTTCGTCGAGGATCAACAGCCGCCCGGCCCCGAGCAACCAGCGGCCCAGCACGACCTTTTGCTGATTGCCGCCAGACAACGCGCTTATCGGCACGTCGATGCCAGCGGTCTTGATCCCCAGCGCCGCGACTTGCGCCTGCACCGCTGCGGCTTCGGCGCGGTTGCGAATGAACCCGGCACGGGTGAAGCGCTCCAGAAACGGCAGGGTCAGGGTGCGGCGCAGGGAAAAGTCCGGCACCAGCGACTGGCTGGCACGGTCCTCCGCCGCGAGAAACACGCCGCTGCGAATCGCCGCCCTTGGCGAACCCGGCACCCAGTCCTCGCCATCCAGTTGCAGGCTGCCGGCCACGGCTTGACGCAGGCCGAACAGCACCTCGGCGATCTCGCTTTTGCCGGCGCCGAGCAGCCCGGTCAGCACCACCACTTCACCTTGGTGCAGGTCGAAATCGAAACGCTTCGAGCGCGGCAAAATCTGCAAACCGCGCACGCCGAGAACGTTTCGGCCGACAAGGCCGGGCGTGTAGACATGCCCGTCGAGCGCCTGCCCGAGCATCGCGTGCACCGCCTCCGGCAACTGCCGCGCGCTGAACTCCCCGGCCAGGCGCCCGTCACGCAGGACGATGGCGCGATCCGCCACCCGTTGCAGATCGGACAAGCGATGCGAGATGTAGACGATCGCCACCCCACGGCCGCGCAAGGTGTCGATCAAACCGAACAGGCGCTGCGCTTCGGCGTCCGACAACGCGGCCGTCGGCTCATCCAGAATAAGCAGCCGTGGTTGCAGGGCAAAGGCCCGGGCCAGCACCACCAGTTGCCGTTCGGCCTGGCCCAGGTGCTCAATCGGTTGCTCCAGCGGCAACACCAGACCGAGCCCGGCGGCGATGCTCGCAGCGCGCTCCAGCAGGCGTTTGCGATTGAGCCAGAAGTCCGCGTCGGGCCGGCACAGTTCATCGAGCAGCAGGTTCTCCGCCACGCTCAAACCAGGGGCGATGCCGTCGTTGATCTGCTGATGCACCGCGACAACCCCCACCCGGCGAGCCGACAGCGGTGAGCTGAACTGCCGTGGCTGGCCATCGACGAAAATTTCGCCGGCGTCGGCGCGCTGGCTGCCGGCGAGAATCTTCACCAGCGTCGACTTGCCGGCACCGTTGGCACCGAGCAAGGCCACCACTTCGGCGGGATGAATCTGCAGGCTGACGCCATCCAGTGCGCGGTTCGAGCCGAAGGTTTTGCTCAGTTCACGCACTTGAATCAGCGGCGCGCGGGCCACGACCACACTCATAAAATTCCTTAACGACGATGGGCCAGCGAACGCACTAGCCGGTCACCCAGGCTCTGCACGCCTTGCACGAGGATGACCAGCACCACCACGGTGGCGACCATCACTTCATTGTTGAAACGCTGATAGCCGTAACGGATCGCCAGATCGCCCAGACCGCCACCGCCGATGACCCCGGCCATGGAGGAAAAACCGATCAGCATCACCAGCGTCAGGGTGATTCCCGCGAGCAGTGCCGGCAGCGCTTCGGGCAGCAGCACTTTGAAAATCACATGACGGATATCGCCGCCCATGGCGAGGATCGCTTCGATCCGGCCCTTGTCGACTTCGTCCAGCGCGTTCTCGACGATCCGCGCAAAAAACGGAAACGCGCCAATGGTGATCGGCACCACCGCTGCCGTGCTGCCGAGTGTCGTGCCGACCACCAGACGGGTCAGCGGAATCAGCGCGATCAGCATCACCACGAACGGCAGCGAGCGCCCCAGATTGACCAGCGAACCCAGTGCGGCATTCAGCCGTGGCATCGGCCACAGTCCGTCACGGCGACTGAGGAACAGCAACACCCCCAGCGGCAAACCGATCAGCAGCGTGAACAGGCCTGCGAGCAGGACCATGTACAGGGTTTCGCCGGTGGCGTTGCACACCAGTTGCAGGATTTCATCCCAGTGGATCGTGCGGTTCATGACTGGGCCGCCCGTACGCCGTATTGCTTGAGGAAACTCAGCCCCGGCGCCGCATGCCCCAGTGGCAGGCCGCAGGTCGGGCGCAGCGAGGCGCCGAGCAGCGACTGCGGATCTGCGAGCAAGCGCGGCACCGGGCCGGCCTCGACCAGTCGCCCGCCGGCCATGGAGGCGGCGTGATCACAGATCGACTTGACCACGTCTAGCTCATGGGTGATCAGCACAATGGTCAGGCCCAGTTGCCGATTGATGTCGCGCAGCAGTTCGAGAATCGACGCGGTGGTTTCCGGGTCCAGCGCGCTGGTGGCTTCGTCCGACAGCAGATACGCCGGCTCGGCTGCCAGGGCGCGGGCAATTCCCACCCGTTGTTTCTGGCCACCGGACAACTGCGAGGGAAAGGCTTGCGCCTTGTCACTCAAACCGACCAGTTCCAGCAGTTCGCGCACGCGCACATGGCGCCACGGTTTGCCGACGTTGGCGATTTCCAGCGGCACGGCGATGTTGTCGAACACGGTGCGCGAATGCAGCAGATTGAAGCCCTGGAAAATCATGCCGATGCGCTGACGCTGGCGGCGCAGGTCGCTGGCAGAGAGCGTCAGCAGGTCTACGCCGTCGATCAGGATCCGCCCGCTGTCCGGGCGTTCGAGCAAATTGAGGCAACGCAACAGGGTCGATTTGCCCGCACCGCTACGCCCGAGAATGCCGTAGACCGCGCCGTCGGGAATGCTCAGCGACACCTGATCGAGTGCCGGCGCGGCCGCCGACGGATACGTTTTGCTCAACTGCTCGACGACGATCATGGCTTGGCATCCACCACTGGAATCACCGAACCCTTGAAGTTATCGGTGATGTACTTCGCCACTTGCGGCGAGGTCAGGTCCTTGGCCAGTTGCGCGATGCGCGGATCGTTCTGCAATTTTGGCGTGGTCACCAGAATGTTGGCGTACGGATTGTGCTCGGCCTTCTCCAGCCCCAGTGCATCCTGGGCCGGCACCAGCCCGGCTTCCAGCGCGTAGTTACCGTTGATCACCGCAAGGTCGACATCGTCCAGCGCCCGGGGGATTTGCGGCGATTCGATTTCGAGGATCTTCAGCTGTTTCGGGTTCTCAGCGATGTCCTTGGGCGTGGCCTGATCAGCCGCCGGATCGTTGAAACCAGGCTTGAGTCTGATCAGCCCATTGTCCTGCAACAGGTACAGCGCACGGCTCAGATTGGTGACGTTGTTCGGCACGGCGACGGTGCCTTTTTCCGGCACCTCGGCGAAGCTTTTGTGCCGGCGCGAGTAAATCCCCAGCGGCTCGATATGCACCGTGGCGGCCACTGCGAGTTTTTGCCCGAGCGCTTGCTCTTGGGATTTCAGGTACGGCAGGTGCTGAAAGTAATTGGCATCAACATCGCCGTGCACCAGCAGCTCGTTGGAGTTCACGCCGTTGGGGATCTCGATGACCTTGAGGTTGAGTTGCGGATCGATGGTCTGGATGTACGCGAGGATCTGCGCGTGGGGCACCGGGTCGGCAGCCACGCGCAACGGCTCCAGTGCCTGAACGCCGAACGAAGTCACCAGCGCGCCGAGGACGGCCAGGTTCACACCTGCTTTTTTCAACATGGTCTTGGTCCTTGATCGGGTGATGATTCAGGCGGTTTGCGGGATCAGTGCATCGGCATAGAACCGGCGGGCGACATCCGGATGCGAACGCAGGCGCCCCTTGAGGTAATTCCAGCCGACGTCGCGAAACAGTGGGTTGAGCGGATCGCTGGCCGGCCCGCGGGCTTCACGCAACAGTGCGGTCGGCAGCGGATACAGCGGCACCACAGCGTCGAGTTGCGCACCGAGGAAAAACGCGATCGACAGGCGTTCACTGCCCGCCGGCGGCGAGACCACCCGGTGCACGGTGGCGCGCAGGTAACCATTGGTAGCCAGTTCCAGCAGTTCGCCGATGTTCACCACCAAGGTGTTTTGACGCGGCAGTGCATCGATCCAGCGCCCCTCCTCGATCTCCACCTGCAGACCGGCCTGCTGGTCTTGCAGCAGGAAGCTGAGGAACCCGGAATCCTTGTGCGCGCCGACGCCCTGCTGGCTCGCGTTGGCGGCCTGGCCTGGATAGCGCATCAATTTGATGTGTTCGTTGGGCTTGTCGCCGTACAACTGATCGAACGCGTCCGCCCGCAGCGACAGCGCCTGGGCGAAGGCGCGCAGCAGGCGCAACGCCATGTGTGTCATCGCTCGTTGCCATTCGAGCAGCAGGGGTTTGAGCTCAGGCAGCGCCGCCGGCCATTGGTTGGGCCCCTGCAACCGTGCCCAGAACGGACTGTCCGCGTCCAGCGGCAAAGCCTCGCGCTCGGCCCCGAGATCGAACTGCTCACGCCAGTCGGGTTGACCACGGGTGATCTCGGAAGCGGCACGGTTGTAACCGCGAAAATGCGGCGAATTGATCATGCCGACGGCAGTCTTTTCGTGCTCGGACAAGGCGAAGAACTGCCGGGCATGATCCTGCACCTGCTTGAGCAGGTCGCTGTCGATGCCATGGCCGGTGAGATAGAAAAAGCCGACGTCACGCGCGGCGTGACGCAGGTTTTCAAGAAATTCATAACGCTGTTGCGCGGTGCCTTCGAACAACGAAAGGTCCAGCGTCGGCAGCGCGGTGATATCCAGGGTATGCGGCATGATTCACTCCCGTGTGAACCAAACCTGAAGAGCCTTTGATCGATTCAGCGTGTGCCGTCATGGCAATCGGGGGTCTATCGGTTTGATGCGTTTGATTCGTCGTGAGACAAAACTAAACGATCTTAAAAACGACAAACAAATACCCTTTTTGCATTAGCTTAGGCCTGACGCTCACGTTTGCCGTTAACGCGAAAACGCTACTTCTCCAACGGCAGGAATCTGAGGCAGGGAAATCCCGTCCTCATGCGCAGTTGCTGGATGGGTTGAACACTCTCCTGATCGCCAACCTTCTTCATCACGACTATCCCGCAATGGTATTGGTCGTGGTTCAAGACAGGGATGAGACCAGGCTTGGTTTCACTCCAGAAGCCGCTTTTGACGAGGTACGTCGCGCCAGCCTGCGGTGTGAAGGCAAACGGAATCTGACACTGCGCGCCACCCACCACGTTGGTGTAATTCAGGACAAGTTCTTTGTCCACGGCGACTTTCGACTCGATGTATTCACCGTTATAGGGCAGCGGGGTGAACCCCGCGTAGCAGGTTTTTTCGCTGAAGGTGATGGCGTCCAGTGTGGTGCCAGAGCCATATTTCAAGCGAACAGTGGCCGAAGGCTCGTCCGCGCGAGGAAACTCATACTGCTTGCCCATGAAAAGTGAAGTGCAGCCACTGAGCACGACAGTGCCCGCCACCAGCGCGCACCCAGCCAATTTGCGAAACCCGAACATCAAGCGCTCCCTGATACCTTCGCCTCTCCCTGTGATGACCAGGAGTCGGACCTGTTTGAATATTGCCTACGGTCTGACTCGGCTGCTTGCGCAAAAACCTTAATGCCAACGACAACCTGTCTCGACAGTCATCGAGGTGAGGAGCGCTTCAATTGATCAGCGGGCCGGGTCATAAAACGGCTCGACCGCCACCCGGCTGCCGACAAAGAAACTGTCAGCCACCAGCCGCAGTGGCTGCAGATCCATGTCGCTGGCCCGGTCGCCAATCAGTTGCCGGAAGTGGCGATACACCGCCGTGTACTCGCCCTCCTCCGACACCGCCTGGCGCACGCCGTCGATGCTCAGCAGTGCCCCGCCGTTATCCAGACGCAGCAGCCCTTCGGCGCAGCGAATCTCGATGCTCCAGAGTTCGTCGTGACCGTGGTCAAAATCGAACTCGGCCTGCACATCAAGCCGGTTCGCGTCAGACATCTTGATCGACGCGGCAATCGGCGACTGGCAGTTGTCCGGTACGCGCAGTTCGGCGGCTTCGACAATCAATGGCTGCGCCAGCAAACGGGTGACAATCGACAAGGCATTGATGCCCGGATCGAACACGCCCAGACCACCGGGCTGCCAGATCCACGTCTGACCGGGATGCCACTTGCGCACGTCTTCCTTCCAGTCGATCTGCACGCTTTGCAGCGTTCGGCTGGCGAGCCAGTCGCGGGCGGCCTCAATCCCGGGGGCGTAGCGCGAATGCCAGGCGAACAACGCACTGACACCCTGCTGCTGCGCTTGACTGATCAAGGCCATCGCCTCGCCCAGCGTGGCGCACGGCGGTTTTTCCACCAGCACATGTTTGCCGGCAGCCAGCGCCTGCTGCACCAGTGCGAACCGACCTTGCGGCGGCGTACAAAACGCAATCGCATCCACCTGGGGGCCGTTTTCCAGCAACTCGCTCAACGAGGAAAAGTTCTCCACCCCGGCACAGGGTTTGCCTTGCGTGGCGACCGACACCAGGTGAAACCCGGGATTGGCGTTGATCGCCGGCACATGTTGATCCTGGGCAATCTTGCCGTAGCCCACCAGACCGAGACGGATCGGTTGCATCAGTGACTCCTGTTTTTGTCTTGTTGTCGTCAGCGAGTGCGCAGATTAGCCGCAAACGTCAGGGAATACCCAGCACAGGCTGATCAAAAACCGCAGAAGCCAGCACTCACCTCACCGCGCCGGGTAGCGTGGGTCGATGCAGCGGCGCAAACGAAGAAAGCCTGCTTTTCAGGGCAGGCTTTCATTTTTACAACGCTGCAGTCACTTCTGCTGCGCGGTCAACGCCGAATAACTGTTCATCAAGTTGCGATAGTTGGGAATCCGCTGCGACAGCAAGTTACCCAGCCCTTCGATGTCGTTGCGCCAGTCGCGGTGCAGCTCACAGGCCACCGAGAACCAGTTCATCATTTGTGCGCCGGCCTGGGTCATGCGGCTCCAGGCGGCTTGCTGGACGGTGGTGTTGAAGGTGCCGGAGGCGTCGGTGACGACGAACACGTCGAAGCCTTCGGCCAGTGCGGACAGGGTCGGGAATGCGACGCAGACGTCGGTCACAACGCCGGCGATGATGATCTGCTTGCGGCCGGTGGCCTTGATGGCCTTGACGAAGTCTTCGTTGTCCCAGGCGTTGATCTGGCCTGGACGGGCGATGTACGGGGCGTCGGGGAACATTTCTTTCAGTTCCGGGACCAGCGGGCCGTTGGGGCCTTGTTCGAAACTGGTGGTGAGGATGGTCGGCAGGTTGAAGAATTTCGCCAGGTCGGCCAGGGCCAGCACGTTGTTCTTGAACTCGTTTGGCGAGAAGTCCTGAACCAGAGAAATCAGACCGGTCTGGTGGTCGACCAGCAGAACTACGGCGTCGTCTTTATTGAGGCGGTTGTAGGTTGCAGTGCTCATGGTTGAATCCCTTTTCTTGGTTGTGGTAGTTGGCGTTGCGTTGAACATGGGCACAGATTACGGACACAACCGGAGCGGATAAATCGGTTGAAAAGCGTTTCACTGTCAACTCAAAAGGGACAATAAGCGGTTATGAGCTAATAACACCTTCATTAAGCCGTCTTCCAAACGTTGTACTAGGATAGGATCCAATTGCTGGAATTGCGTTGGCCCGGGAACACGCTCGGCGCACGGTCAGGAATGGATCGTTTCACCTGTAAATCATGGATGACGCTTATGAACTCACACCTGTTTCCCCACATCGGTAAAGTCATTGCCAGCACCGGCAGCCGGCACTTTCCACGGATGCTGCATGACTTGATCCAGACGCAACTGGCGGTGGACGCCATGCACATCTGCCAGATGCGCGTCGAGCCGGTGGGCCGCCCCCACCGCAGCCAGGCGGACGCCGGCAAGGACCCGGCCCTGCTGGCCGAAACGGTGTTCTCCGAACACAGCGCCGCGCGCAGTGCCGAGCCGGTCGACGCGCACCCGGCCAGCACTGATGCCTCACAACTGCACCTGACCCGACGCAAGGACGGCTACCGCTATGTGATCTCGGTGTATCGCAACGATCAGTCGCAACGTTTCTCGGCCCAGGAGCGAAGTTTGTTGCAGGATATTTCTCCGGTGCTGTTGCCGATGGTGGAAAAACACATTCACGCCCTGCAACCGCCAAGGGCCAACGTTGACGATCAGGCGCCCAACGCCGACGGCACGCAACCGGGACTGGACAACCTGCGCCAGCGTTTCGGCGAACGGCTGCAGCAACTGGGCCTGAGCCTGTCCAATCGCGAAACCGAAGTGTGCATCGGGCTGCTCGCCGGGCGTACCGCGCCGGAGCTGGCCGAGCAGTTACAGTTGAAGGTCAACACGGTGGAAAGCTACCTCAAGCGCGCCGCGATCAAACTGGGCATCAGCGGCCGGCATTCGTTGATGCGCTGGATGTATTCACCCGACGACACCGGCCACGCCACCAGCGCGGCCTGAGCCGGACCACCCACAAAAAAACCGCCGCCCTCCCGGACGGCGGTTTTTTTGTGGGCGTTGTTCAGTCCCGTGCCAGCGCCTCGATCGGGTCCAGACGCGACGCGTTGCGCGCCGGCACGAAGCCGAAAACGATGCCGATCAGCGTCGAGCAAATCACTGCGGTGATCACCGAGGCCAGCGAGAAGACCATTTCCCATTCCTTGATGAACACCGAGAACAGGTGCCCGATGGCATACGACAGGGAAATCCCGATCGCCCCGCCGAGCAGACAGACCATCACCGCTTCCACCAGAAACTGCTGACGAATGTCCGACTGACGCGCACCGACCGCCATGCGAATGCCGATCTCCCGCGTGCGCTCGGTGACCGACACCAACATGATGTTCATCACGCCGATGCCGCCGACCACCAGCGAAATCACCGCGATCAGCGACAGCAGCAGCGCCAGCGAGCGGCTGGTTTTCTGCACGGTCTGCAGCACGCTGTCGAGGTTGTTGGTGTAGAAGTCCTTGATGCCGTGGCGTTGGAGCATCAGCTGGTTGACGTGCTCCTCCACCACTTTGCTCGACTGCCCGTCCTTCATCCGCACGCTGATGCTGTCGAGGAAGCGTTGGCCCAACAGACGGCCGGCGGCGGTTTCGTAGGGTACCCAGACGTTGAGGGTCTTGCCTGAGGCAAACAGGTTCTTGTTCTCTGCCGCCACGCCGATCACCGTGCACGGCAGGTTGCCGATCAGGATCACCTGGCCCAGCGGATCAACGCCCTCGGCAAACAGCCGATGCCGGGTGTTGTAGTCGATCACCACCACTTGCGCCTGACGCCGGGCGTCGTTTTCGCTGAAGGCAATCCCCGCCTCCAGCTTGATCCCGCGTACCTGGAAATACTGGTCGCTGACACCGTTGATCTGCGCGTCGAGGTCGATGTTGCGGTAACGCAGGAGCATGCTGCGGCCGACCACCGGGGTTGCGCTGTCGACGTAGTAGAGCTGATTCAGCGCGGTGACGTCGGCTGGCACCAGTGTCTCGATGGACGCGGCGCGCTTGTCGCCGAAACTGGTGCCGGAATAGATATCGATGGTGTTGCTGCCGATTGCCGAGATGTCCTTGAGCACGTAGCGCTTGGCGCCCTCGCCGATCGCCGAAATCGACACCACCGAGGTGATGCCGATGACGATCCCGAGCATGGTCAGCAAGGTGCGCATGCGGTGTGACACCAGCGCCACCCAGGCCATGTTGAACGCCTCTTTGAACAGGCCCAGGCTGGCCACCAGTCGGCGGGTTGCCGGGGGTTTCGGCGCCACGTCCTCTTCACTCGGCAGTTGCCCGCTATCGCGCTCGTTGAGGCGGTCGCTGAGGATTTCACCGTCGCTGACCTCGATGATGCGTTCGGCGTTGGCCGCGACTTTCGGATCATGGGTCACCAGAATCACCGTGTGCCCGGCGGCGTGCAGCTCAAGCAGGATGCGCATCACTTCCTTGCCGCTGGCGGTGTCGAGGGCGCCGGTGGGTTCGTCGGCAAGGATCACTTCACCGCCATTCATCAGGGCGCGGGCGATACTCACCCGTTGTTGCTGGCCGCCGGAGAGCTGGCTTGGACGGTGGGTCAGGTGCCCGTCCAGCCCCAGCCGCGCCAGCAACTCGCGGGCCCGGGCGTGACGCTGCGGCGCGGGGATGCCAGCGTAGATCGCCGGCATCTCGACGTTGTGCATCGCACTCAGGTGCGGCAGCAAGTGATAACGCTGGAAGATGAAGCCGAAGTAATCGCGGCGCAGCTCGGCCAGCGCCTGATCATCGAGGTCGCGGGTTTCCTGGCCATTGATCTTGTAGCTGCCGGCGGTGGCGTAATCGAGGCAGCCGAGGATGTTCATCAGGGTCGATTTGCCGGAGCCGGAGGCGCCGATGATCGCCACCATTTCTCCGGCATGGATCGTCAGGTTGATGTTGTTCAGGGCCAGGAACTCGCGGTCGCCGGCGGTGAAACTGCGGGTGATGCCGGTCAGTTGCAGCAGCGCGTGCGTCATGCTCAGGCCCCCGCCACGGCGGGCAACGGCTCGCCGATCACCACCCGGTCGCCTTCACTCAGGCCCTGGTTGATCTGCACTTTGACGTTGTTGTTGATCCCGGTCTGAACGTTGCGCGACTGCGCTTGGCCTTTGGCATCCAGCACCCGCACCGGAAAGCTGCCATCGGCATTGCGTGGCCCGAGTGCGGCCACCGGCACGGTCAGCACCGATTGCGCGGTGTCGAGGACGATACGCACCTGCGCGGTCATCGAGATGCGCAAGCGATGATCGGGGTTGGGCACGTCAAACAGCGCGTTGTAGAACACCGCGGTGTTCTGTTTCGGCGTACCGGCCGGCGGCGTTTCGAGGAAATTCTGCGGCGCCGGTTCAGTGCCGCGCAGCTTGCCGTAATAACGTTTGTCCTCGCCGAGAATGGTGAAATACACCGCCTGCCCCGGCGCGATGTGAATCACATCGGCTTCGGAGACCTGGGCCTTGATGGTCATGGTGTCGAGATCCGCCAGTTTCAGCAGCACCGGCGCCAACTGGTTAGCGATCACGGTCTGGCCTTCCTGGGTGACGATGCCGACCACGTCACCGTCGATGGGCGCGATGATCCGCGTATACGCGAGGTTGACCTTGGCGGTGTCGATCTGGATGTGTGCACTCTTGATCTGCGCCTCCAGCGACAACAGGTTGGCCTGCTGCACCTCGTAGTTCGATTGCGCGGTTTCGAAATCCTGACGCGAGATCGACGCGTCTTCCTGCAGGTTCTGATAGCGCTCGTAGATCGCTTTGGTTTGCTTGAGCTGGGCTTGCGTCGCACGCTTTTGCGCTTGCAGGTTTTCCTCGTCGACCTGGGCCTGACGCAGGGTGTTCTGCAGCACCAGCGGATCGATTTCCGCCAGCCACTGGCCCTTCTTGACCTTGTCGCCGACCTTGACCTTGAGCGACTTCAACTGCCCCGACACCTGCGCGCCGACGTCCACCTGCTTGATGCCCTCGAGCAAACCGGTAGCCAGCACAGTGTTTTCGATGTCCGTACGTTCGACCGGCGCCGTCTGATATTTCGGTGCTTCGGCGGGTGCCTGCACCGTGTACAGCACCAACCCGGCCACCGCCGCCAACGCCAACCCCATACCGACTTTGCGCAACTTCGACTTTTCCATAAATAACCACAAGTTCGTTCAGGGATGGACCCGGCCAGCGGCCGGGTCTTGATAGAAAAACCACACTCAGGACAGCACCTGGTCGACCGCCAGCGACAGACCGTCATGCCACCACGCGGCGAAACTGAAGACGTTGGGCGCCTTGAGAATCGTGAAGTGGTTGCCCGGCCCGTACCACACCGCCAGATCGTTGACCTGCCGCTGCCAGCCTTCGAGCATCGCCGCCTGTTCGCGCTGATTGCCCCACTCGTCCAGCGTCGGGTCATCGACCAGCACCAGCCGCACCGGCCCGGTGTAGGCCAGACGCGGTTGATAGACCGTGCGCAGCGCCGTGGCGAAGGTGCGCACCGGACCGTGCATCGCGTCCGGCGCCGCCCGCTGCGACAACACCCCGGCGCGCACCATGCCGTCGTGCAGCAGACGCAATTGCGTGCGGTCATCGGCGGTTGCGAAGGCCGCCGGATCGATGCCCAGCGACTTGCCACAGGACAACTGCAGGGTGTCGATCAGCCGTTGCAGCGCAGCGGTGGCGGTGTACGGCTTGCCCGCGGTGCCATCGCCGCCCGGTGCCTCGCTGTCGATCAAGGTCAGCGACGCCACTTCACGGCCGGCCGCCTGCAACTGCGCCGCCATCGCATGCGCCACCCAGCCGCCGAACGAATGGCCGATCAGGTGCACCGGCCCTTGCGGATAGATTTGCTCGATGGCCTGCAGGTAGCACGTCGCCGCCGCCTCCACCGCACTGTGCGGCACACTGACGCCGTCCAGCCCTCGGGGTTGCAGGCCGATGATCGGCCATTCCGGACCGATGGCCTCGGTCAGGTGAATGAACCCGGTGACGCTGTCACCCGCCCCCGGCACGCAGAAAATCGGCGCATGCCCGGCGTGCCCGGTCTGGATCGTCAGCAGCGGCTGATACGGCGCTGCTGTCGGCGCCACCACCGCGTCCAGTGCCTGCGTCAGCGCCTGGCCGAGAGCCTGGATGTGCGGTGCTTTCATCATGGTCCGGTGATCGCCGGGGATGTCGATGCAGCGCAGCAAACCGCTGTCGAAGCGTTCTTCCCAGCCACGGGTCGGGCTCGGCATGGACTGCCCGTCCATCAATTCCTGGGCACGGAACAGGTGGATCGTCTGGCTCGCCGGGCTGAGCCGGTAATGCGCCAGCGCCAGGCGATGCGCCGCTTCGCGATCGAAGTAATGCCAGGCATCCGCCGCGCTGACCGTCGCCAGTTCCGGGTCGGTCAGTTGTTGCGCCTGGCAACGCTGGAACAGCTCAGGGAAAGCCAGCTGTTCGACTTGAGCTTCCAGCGCCTGCACCGCCACCAGCGCCGCCTCGCCTTCGGCACCGAGCATCAGCGAACGTCCACGGCAATGGCCGAGCAACTGGCGCTTGTCCAGGCCCTCGCCGCTCCACATCACCTTGTCCTGGGCCAGCGGGTTCGGCGCGTAGCTGTCGAGCATGCCGATGAATTCCACCGGCTCGTCGAGGCCGAGCAATTGCTGCGCGACCTCGTGTGCCAGCACCCCGCCGAACGACCAGCCCGCCAGTCGATACGGCCCGTGCGGCTGCACCGCACGGATGATCCCGACCATGCGCTGCGCCATGCACTCGAGCGTGCGCAATTGCGCTTGCCCAAGGGGCACGCCGGGCAAGCCGTAGATCGGGAATTCGCCGCCGATGTGCCGGGCCAGCGTCGGGAAATACACGTCGCGGCCGCTGAACTCGTGCATCAGGAACAACGGCGTACCGTGGCGCCCGGCACGTACCACGACCAGCCCGTCCGGCTGCCCGCCCACCGCGCCCTGACTGAGCAGCGCGGCGGCAGACTCGACGCTCGGATGCTGGAACAGTTCGGCCAACGACAGTGTCAGCCCGGCCCGTTGCATCAGATTGACCAGCCGCACCGCCAGCAACGAATGGCCCCCGAGTTCGAAGAAGTTGTCGTGACGCCCGACCTGTTCGACGCCCAGCACTTCACCCCAGATCCGCGCCAGCGTGGTTTCGATTTCACCTTGCGGCGCCACATAAGGCCGGTTGATCACCGCGTCCGCCCCCGGTTCCGGCAAGGCCTTGCGGTCGATCTTGTCGTTCGGCGTCAGCGGCAACGCGTCGAGTTGCACAAACGCGCCCGGCACCATGTACTCCGGCAAACGCTCCAGCACATGCGCGCGCAAGGTCTCCAGACTGGGCGCGTCGACGCCGGAGCGCACGGTGTACCAGGCAACCAGACGCTCGTCACGAACCATCACCACCGCTTCGCGGATCGCCGGATGCTCGACCAGCCGCGCCTCGATTTCTCCCGGTTCCAGACGCAAGCCACGCAGCTTGATCTGGAAGTCGTTGCGGCCGAGGAATTCCAGTTCGCCGTCATTGTTGTAGCGCACCAGATCCCCGGTGCAGTACAGCCGATCACCGGGCACAAACGGGCTGTCGATAAAGCGCTCGGCCTGCATCTCGGGCAAGCCGTAATAACCCCGCGCCACGCCGACGCCGCCGATGTGCAACTGACCGCTGACACCTTGCGGCACTGGTTGATCGTATGCATCGAGCACGTACAAACGAGTATTGCTCAACGCCTTGCCGATCGGCACCACGCTGTCCGGCACGCTCATGTGCGGTTCCAGCGTCCAGCCGGTGCTGTCGACCGTGGTTTCGGTCGGACCGTAGACGTTGTGCAAACGCACCCACGGCAGCCGCGCACGCACTTGGCGCGCCAGCGCGGCGCTGAGTTCGCCGCCACCGTTGAGCACATCAGTCAGGCTGGTGCACTGCTCGACACCGTCCTGCTCGATGAACTGCTGCAGCAGCGCCGGCACGAACTTGACCACCGTCACCTGCTGCTCGCGAATGGTTTGCACCACGTACGCCGAATCACGGTTGCCATCCGGCCGCGCCAGCACCAGACGCATCCCGGAGCACAGCGGCCAGAAGATCTCCCACACCGAACTGTCGAAACTGAACGGGGCTTTTTGCAGCAGCGCACCGTGCTCGGTGGGTGGGGAAATCTCCGAACCCCAGTGCACCATGTTGCAGGCGCTGCGGTGTTCGATCATCACGCCTTTGGGCAGTCCGGTAGAACCCGAGGTGTAGATCATGTAAGCGAGGTTCGAGGCGTTGAGGCCCGGCACCTGCACGTCATGCTCCGGCAGGTGCTGCCAGGTGTTGTGATCAACGTCGATCAATGTCGCTGCAGAGGCATCGAACAACCCGCGAGTGGCCGTTTGCACCAGCACCGCCGTTGGCGCGCTGTCCTTGAGCATGTAGGCCAGACGTTCTGCCGGATAGCTCGGGTCCAGTGGCACATAGGCGCCGCCCGCCTTGAGAATGCCGAGCAGGCCAACCACCAGATCCAGCCCGCGCTCGACACAGATCGCCACGCGCGCATCGGGCTGCACACCGAGTTCGCGTAGATGATGGGCCAAGCGGTTGGCACGCTGATTGAGCTCGCGGTAAGTCAGAGTTCCTTGCGCGGATTGCAGCGCGACGGCATCCGGTTTGCGCCGCACCTGCGCTTCGAACAACGCCTGCAGCGGTTGCTCCAGCGGGCAATCGACTTGCGTCGCGTTGCAGTCCACCAGCAAACGCTGACGCTCATCCGCCGCCAGCAACGGCACCTGCGCCAGCACCACCTGATCATCGTTGACCAGCGCCGCCAGCAACTGCTGGAAGTAGCCGACGAAGCGCCGAATGGTCGCCTCGTCGAACAGCGCCGTGGCGTAATTCAGCGCCCCGCGAATGCCGCTTGGGTGCTCACCGAGGGTCAGCGACAAGTCGAATTTGACGAAACGACTCGGCCCGGCCACGCCTTCGAGGGTCAGATCGCCCAGGGTCAGCGCCGGCCCGTCGTTGTTGTCCCAACTGAGCAGGGTCTGGAACAACGCGCTGTGGGACAGGCTGCGCAGCGGCTTGCAGATTTCCACCACCTGTTCGAACGGCAAGTCCTGATGCGCCTGCGCTTGCAGGGTTTGCGCCTTGACCCGCGCCAGCAACGCTTCACCACTCGGCTCGTCCGAGGTGTCGATGCGCAGGGCCAGCGTATTGACGAACATGCCGATCAGGCCTTCGATCTCGGCCCGCGTGCGGTTGGCCACCGGCGAACCGATCACCACCTCGGACTGCCCGGACAGGCGACTGAGCGTCATCGCCCAAGCGCTCATGATCACCATGTATGGCGTCACCGCGCGACGCTGACACAGCGCCTTGAGCCCGGCACTCAGCTGCTCGTCCAGCTGGATGTCGACGCCGGCGCCACTGTGGTCCTGTTGCGCCGGGCGCGGACGGTCGGTGGGCAGGGTCAGCAAGGCCGGCGCGCCGGCCAGCGCCTGTTGCCAGAAATCACTCTGGCGTTGCAGCACCTCGCCGCTCAGCCAACGGCGTTGCCACACCGCGTAGTCGGTGTATTGCAACGCCAGCGGCGGCAACGGGTCGGGCTGGCCATGGCTGAACGCCTGATACAACGCCGCCAGTTCTCGGGTCAGCACGCCCATCGACCAACCGTCGGAGACGATGTGGTGCATCGTCAACAACAGCACATGGTGATCGTCGGCCAGCCGCACCAGATGACCGCGAATCAGCGGATCGTCCTGCAAGTTGAACGGCGCGCTGGCCTCGGCCTCGGCCAACCGGCGCAGGGCTTCGTCGGCCTGCGGCAAGCCCCGCAAGTCTTCGACCTGCAGCAGCAAGCCAGTGTCTGCCGGCAGGATCAGCACCTGAGCCGCATCGTCGAGCGGGTGGAACCGGCTGCGCAGGCTTTCGTGGCGCGCAACGATTCGCCCCAGCGCCCGTTGCAGTGCGTCTTCATCGAGGCGACCGCGCAGGCGCAGGCCGACCGGGATGTTGTAAGCGCTGTTGCCACCGCCCATTTGCGCCAGGAACCACAGGCGTTGCTGGGCGAACGACAGCGGCAGCACTTGATCACGCGGCGCCGGCAGGATGTCCGGCAGCGTGCTGCGCCCGGCGCGGCCGAGCACCTCGGCCACGGCGGCCAGTTCCGGGTTGGCGAACAGCTCACCCAGCGCCAGCTCGATTCCCAGTTGCTGGCGCACCTGGGACAGCATGCGCATGGCCAGCAGCGAATGCCCACCCAGTTCAAAGAAGTTGTCGTGACGACCGACCTGCGCAACCTGCAGCAACTCGCTCCAGATCTGCGCCAGACCGGCTTCCAGCGCATTGGCCGGTGCCTCGTAAGCGCGGCTGAGCAGCGCCTCCTGAGTCGGCGCCGGCAACGCCTTGCGGTCGATCTTGCCGTTGTTGTTCAGCGGCAAGGCATCGAGTTGCACCCACGCACTCGGCACCATGTACTCCGGCAGCCGCGCCTGCAATTGCGCGTGCAGGTCGGCGCTGTCCAGCGGCTGCTCGTGGACCGTGTAATAGGCCACCAGACGCGTGCTTTCCTGACCGTCGCGGCGCGCCAGCACCACGGCTTCCTTGACCCCGGCGCAGTTGAGCAAGCGACTCTCGATTTCCCCCAGTTCGATGCGGAAACCACGGATCTTCACCTGATCGTCATTGCGCCCGATGCAATCGAGTTGCCCCGGCGCCAGCCAGCGTGCGAGGTCGCCGGTGCGATAGAGCAACGCGCCAGGCCGGTCGCTGAACGGATCGCGCAGGAACTTCTCGGCCGTCAGCTCCGGCCGGTTCAGGTAACCGAGGGCCACGCCCTGCCCGCCGATGTACAACTCGCCGGTCACGCCCATCGGCACCGGTTGTTGATGCGCATCGAGCACATACACCTGGGTGTTGGAGATCGGCCCGCCAATCGGAACGCTTTCGGCGTTATCCGCCACTTCGTGCACTTCGAAGGTCGTGGCGTACGTGGTGGTTTCGGTCGGGCCGTAGCAATGCACGATGCGCAATTGCGGCGCGGCCGCCAGCAACGTGCGGAACGCCGCCGGATCGCCGCGTTCACCGCCACACAGCAGCATGCGCAAGCCCTTGAGCGCCTGCGGAATCAGTTGCACGTACTGGTTGAACAGCGCGGTGGTGACAAACAGGATTGTCGCGCCACTGGCACTCAATTCGCGGCCGAACGCGTGCGGATCAAGCAGGGTCTGGTGATCAATCACCACCACCCGCCCGCCGTTGAGCAGCGGCCCCCAGATGTCCATGGTGCTGGCGTCGAACGCCGGGTTGGAGGCGAACACCACACGGTCTTGCGCATTGAAATCGGCGTACCCGTTGTTCAGCACCAGCCGGCCAATAGCCCGGTGCGGAACCATCACGCCTTTCGGGGTACCGGTGGAGCCGGAGGTGTACATGATGTACGCCAGCGCTTCCGAGGACTGCAGCAGGTTCGGGTTGTGCGTCGGCTGGGCGCTGAGGTTGAGCCGGTCCAGGTCGATGCGCGGCGCGGCGTAGTCGAGCACTTCGCCGCTGAGGGTGAGCAATGCAGCGGCGTGACAGTCCTCGACCATGAACGCCTGACGCTCGCTCGGGGCATGGATGTCCAGCGGCACATAGGCCGCCGCGCACTTGGCAATCGCCAGTTGCGCGACCAGCAGTTCCAGCGAGCGCGGCAAGAGGATCGCCACGTGGTCGCCGGGCTGCACGCCTTGGCCGATCAAGTGATGCGCGAGGCGGTTGGCCTGGGCATTCAGCTCAAAGTAGCTCAGCGAATGCTCGCCGTGCACTGCCGCCACAGCCTTTGGATGCGCCGCGGCTTGCTGCTGGAAAATCCCGTGCACGGTCAGCGCCTGCGGGTAATCGCGCGCAGTGGCATTAAAGCCGCAGAGCAGGCGCTGACGCTCATCCTCGGCGAGCAACGGCACCTGTTCCAACACCGTTTGATCATCGCTGACCATCGCCGCCAGCAGGCGCTGCAAGTAGCCGACATAACGCTGGACGGTCGACTGATCGAACAACGCCGTGGCGTACTCCAGCGAACCGCGAATCACGCCGTTGACCTCGCCCAGGGTCAGGGTCAGATCGAACTTGGCAACCTGTGCCGGCGCGGCCACGCCTTCGAGGGTCAAATCGTCGAGGGCGAGGTTCGGCCCGACGTGGCTGTCCCAGCTCAAAGTGGTCTGGAACAACGGACTGTGCGCCAGACTGCGCACCGGCCGGACGATTTCCACCACCTGCTCGAACGGCAGATCCTGATGCGTCTGAGCCTCCAGCGTGCGCGCCTTGACCCGCGCCAGCAGCGCGGCCGTGTTCGGCGCGCCCGAGGTGTCGATGCGCAAGGCCAGGGTGTTGACGAACATGCCGATCAGGCCTTCGATTTCAGCGCGGGTGCGGTTGGCCACGGGCGAACCGATGACCACATCGGTCTGTCCGGACAGCCGACTCAGCAGCAGCGACCAGGCACTCATCACGGTCATGAACAGGGTCACGCCGTGACGCTGACTCAAGGCTTTGAGCCCGGCACTCAGGCGCTCGTCCAGCCGCACCTCGACCGTGCTGCCGGCAAAATCCTGCTGCGCCGGGCGCGGACGGTCGGTGGGCAGGGTCAGCAAGGCCGGCGCGCCGTCCAAGGTCTGCTGCCAGTATTCGCTCTGGCGTTGCAGCACCTCGCCGCTGAGCCAGCGCCGCTGCCACACGGCGTAATCGCCATATTGCAGCGCCAGTGGCGGCAACGGATCGGGCTGGCCGTGGCTGAAGGCCTGATACAGCGCCATCAGTTCACGGGTCAGTACGCCCATCGACCAGCCGTCGGCGACGATGTGATGCACGGTCAGCAACAGCACATGGTGCGTGTCGGCCAGACGCAGCAGTCGCCCGCGAATCAGCGGATCGTGCTGCAGATCGAAGACGGTCGCGGCTTCCTGCGCCAGCAGCGCCTGCACGCTGGCTTCGGCCTGTGGGTCCTGGCGCAGGTCTTCCACCTGCAACAGCAGACCGCTATCGACGGGGGCAATCGTGACCTGCGCCTGATCGTCGATGCTGACAAAACGGCTGCGCAGGGTTTCGTGCCGCGCGACGATATGGGCCAATGCGCGTTGCAGCGCTTCGCTATCGAGGCGCCCGCGCAAGCGCAGCCCCATCGGAATGTTGTACGCCGAGTTGCCGCCGGCCATTTGCGCGAGGAACCACAGACGTTGCTGGGCAAAGGACAGCGGCAGCGCTTGATCACGCGCCGCCGGTACGATTTCCGGCAAGGTGCTGCGCCCGGCACGGTTCAGCACTGCGGCCACCGCGCCGAGATGCGGATCGGCAAACAGCTCGCTCAGGGGCAGTTCGACGCCCAGGCGCTGGCGCACCTGCGACAGCATGCGCATCGCCAGCAACGAATGACCGCCGAGTTCGAAGAAGTTGTCATGGCGTCCGATCTGCTCGACCTGCAGGGTCTCGGCCCAGATCTGCGCCAGCGCGATTTCCAGTTCGCCCTGTGGCGCAACGTATTCGCGGCTGAACAACGCCGCAGCATCCGGTTCGGGCAAGGCTTTGCGATCAACCTTGCCGTTGTTGTTCAGCGGCAAGGCATCGAGTTGCACCCAGGCACTCGGCACCATGTATTCCGGCAACTGCGCCTGCACATGCTCACGCAGATCGGCAAGTTCGACCACGCCGTCGTGCGCGGTGTAGTAGGCCGTCAGCCGCAGCGGCTGCTGGCCATCGCGACGGGCGAGTACCACGGCTTCCTTGATCCCCGGGTAGCCCAGCAGGCGATTTTCGATCTCGCCGAGTTCGATGCGGAAACCGCGGATTTTCACCTGATCGTCATTGCGCCCGATGCAGTCGAGTTGCCCCGGCGCCAGCCAGCGCACAAGGTCACCGGTACGGTAGAGCAACGCGCCAGGACGATCGCTGAACGGATCGCGCAGGAACTTCTCGGCCGTCAGCTCCGGCCGGTTCAGGTAACCGAGGGCCACGCCCTGCCCGCCGATGTACAACTCGCCGGTCACGCCCATCGGCACCGGTTGTTGATGCGCATCGAGCACATACACCTGGGTGTTGGAGATCGGCCCGCCAATCGGCACGCTCTCGGCGTTATCCGCCACTTCGTGCACTTCGAAGGTCGTGGCGTACGTGGTGGTTTCGGTCGGGCCGTAGCAATGCACGATGCGCAGTTGCGGGGCGACCGCCAGCAACGTGCGGAACGCCGCCGGATCGCCGCGTTCACCGCCACACAGCAGGATGCGCAAGCCCTTGAGCGCCTGCGGAATCAACTGCACGTACTGGTTGAACAGC
Source organism: Pseudomonas sp. 86_A (assembly GCF_017491705.1). NCBI lineage: Bacteria > Pseudomonadati > Pseudomonadota > Gammaproteobacteria > Pseudomonadales > Pseudomonadaceae > Pseudomonas > Pseudomonas sp. 86_A. The sequence goes on from NZ_JAFGYS010000017.1 coordinate 44,239, forward strand.
GCGGTGGTGACAAACAGGATTGTCGCGCCACTGGCGTTCAATTCGCGGCCGAACGCGTGCGGATCGAGCAAGGTCTGGTGATCGATCACCACCACCCGCCCGCCGTTGAGCAGCGGTCCCCAGATGTCCATGGTGCTGGCGTCGAACGCCGGGTTGGAGGCGAACACCACGCGGTCTTGCGCATTGAAATCGGCGTAACCGTTGTTCAGCACCAGGCGCGCGATGCCACGGTGCGGGACCATCACGCCCTTCGGCGTGCCGGTGGAGCCGGAGGTGTACATGATGTACGCCAGCGCTTCCGCGGACTGTGCCAGGTTCGGGTTGTGCGCAGGCTGGCCGTTCAGCGCCAGGGCATCCAGATCGATGCGTCGCACCGGATAGTCGATGTTTTCTCCACGCAGGGTCAGTAACGCCACGGCGCGGCAGTCCTCGACCATGAACGCCTGGCGCTCGCTTGGCGCGTTGATGTCCAGCGGCACATAGGCCGCCGCGCACTTGGCAATCGCCAGTTGCGCCACCAGCAGTTCCAGCGAGCGCGGCAACAGGATCGCTACGTGGTCGGCCGGCTGCACGCCTTGAGCGATCAGGTAGTGGGCCAACCGATTGGCCCGATCATTCAATTCGCCATAACTCGCCGTGTGCTCGCCATGTGCCACAGCGATGGCCTGCGGATCTGCCGACGCTTGCCTTTCGAACAACGCCTGCACGGTCAACGCACGCGGGTATTCACGCTCGGTGGCATTGAACTCGACCAGCAATTGCTGGCGTTCGTCCTGCGCCAGGATCGACACCTGATCAACGCTCAGTTGCGGTGTCTGCTCCAGCGCCTGCAGCAGGTTGCTCACGGCCAGTTGCAGATACTCGCAGATGCGTCCGGCATCAATGCCGGAGGCGGCCAGTGCGGTGAAACCAAACCCCTCGCCCAGGTCATCGACACTCACGCTCAGCAGGTAGTTGGTGTGCTCCTGGGTATTGAGCAACTGCATGCCTTGCCATGCGCTCGCGGCCTCCCTGGAGGACGCGCCGGCAGTGGCGCTGTGGCGATAGTTGAACAGCGTGCTGAACAATGGCGTGCCGGCGGGCATGGCACTGCAACGCTGTGCCAGCGCCAATTGCGCATGCTCGTGTTGCAGCAACCCGTTCAATTGTTGGTGAGTGGCGAGGGCAGCATCCTTCACCGAGCGTTGTCCCAGATCGACGCGCAGCGGCAAGGTGTTGATGAACACCCCCAGCGCCCGCTCGGCGCCCTCGCCCGCCTGCAACCGCCCCAGCAACACGGTGCCGAACACGACGGCGTCCTGTCCGCAGAGTTTCCCCAGCACCTGCGCCCAGGCCAAATGCATCAGGCTCGCGGCGCTGATCCCCAGACGCCGGGCCTTGGCCCGGACGCGCTGACTCAGATCAAGGTCGAGCAAACACCGTGCTTCTTCGGCGTGGCCCTCAGCAATGCCGTGCTGGCCATACGGCACACTCGGCTCGCCGACATCACTGAGCATTTCGCGGAAGAAGCGTTCGTGCTGCTGCTCAGTCAGCCCCGACAGGGTGTGCGCCACGTAGTTGCGATACGGCACCGGCGCGGCCAGACGTTGCGGCTGGCCGATCAGGAAGGCCTGCATTTCATGTTGCAGCACCTCCAGCGCCACGTGATCCATCACCAGGTGATGGAACAGCAGCAATGCCACCACGCGCTGATTGTCAGCGTCCCAAGCGTGCACCACACGCATCAGCGGCGCCTGATTGACCGCCATGCGGTACTGACCGGCGTCGAACCGAGCGCGCAATTGCTCCAGTACATCGCCGTGCGCCGGGTCCAGCGCAAGGCTTTCGCAGGCCAGCGGCGCCTCGCGCCAGACCACTTGCACCGGGTCTTGCAACCCGTCCCAGAACAGCGAGGTGCGCAGGATGTCATGGCGCTGGATCACGCTTTGCAGGGCTTGGGTGAAGCTGTTCAGACGCTGTTCATCAGCAAACGCAAACTGCGCCTGCAACACGTACGGATCGCCCTGCACGGCAGACAGGTGATGAAAGAGGATGCCGGTCTGCAGCGGCGCCAGCGGGTAGATGTCCTGCACATTGGCGACGCCGCCGGGAATGCTCGCGACGATGCGGTCGATGCTCGGCTGGTCGAGCGCCACCAATGGCAGCAGCTCGGGGGTGATGCGTGTGCAATCCGCCGGGATGAGGTTGGCCGCGACTTCGGCCTCGGGCTCACCGCCGACGGCAGCAGCCAGGGCGGCCAGCGTCGGCTGGTTGAACAGCACGCGAATGTCGGCGCTGAGGCCGACACGGCGCATCCGCGCCACCAGGTTCACCGCCAGCAACGAGTGCCCACCCAGTTCGAAGAAATGATCGTGGCGCCCTACCCGTTCGACGTTGAGCAGGTCGGCCCAGAGTTTCGCCAGGGCGATTTCCACTTCACCGACCGGCGCTTCGTATTCACGGGTGGTCAGCGCTGCCAGATCCGGTGCTGGCAAGGCCTTGCGGTCGAGTTTGCCGTTGGGGCTCAGCGGCAACGTGTCGAGGTGCATGAACACGGCGGGCACCATGTAGTCCGGCAGATGCTCCAGCAGATGACTGCGCAGCGCATCGGTTTCCAGCGATTCTCCGGTGTAATACGCCACCAGACGCTTGTCCCCCGGCACGTCTTCGCGGGCCAGCACGGCGGCCTCCTGCACCCCGTCGATCTGGGTCAGGCGCGCCTGGATTTCACCGAGTTCGATACGCAGGCCGCGGATCTTCACTTGATCGTCGTTGCGGCCGAGGTATTCGATATTGCCGTCCGGCAGATAGCGGGCGACGTCGCCGGTGCGGTACATCCGCCCATTGATCTGGAAAGGATCGTCGAGGAAGCGTTCGGCGTTCAGCTCCGGACGGTTCAGATAACCACGGGCCACTTGCACACCGCCGATGTACAACTCGCCGACCACGCCGTGCGGCACCGGTTGCTGCTGCGCATCGAGGATGTACAGGCGGGTGTTGGCGATCGGTTTGCCGATAGGCGTGTTGTCCGGGGTTTGTGCAAGCGGGCCGGCGCAATTCCAGGCGGTGACGTCCACCGCCGCTTCGGTCGGGCCGTAGAGGTTGTGCAGTGCGCTGCCCGGCAATTGCTGTTTGAAGCGCCGCACCACGCTGCCCGGCAAGGCCTCGCCGCTGCACATCACCTGACGCAGGCTGCCGCAACGATCGGTGTCGGCGTGGGCGAGAAACACATCAAGCATCGACGGTACAAAGTGCAGCGTGGTGATGTGCTCGCGCTCGATGATTTCGCTGAGATACAGCGGATCCTTGTGCCCCTCGGGCCGGGCCATGACCAATCGGGCGCCGGTCATCAGCGGCCAGAAGAATTCCCACACCGAGACGTCGAAGCTGAACGGGGTTTTCTGCAGCACCGTGTCGGCTGCCGTCAGGTGATAAGCGTCCTGCATCCACAGCAGGCGGTTGACCACCCCGCTGTGTTCGTTGATCACGCCTTTCGGTTGCCCGGTCGATCCGGAGGTGTAGATCACGTAAGCGGTGTGCTGCGGGGTCAGTTCAGCGACCGCAAGATTATCGGTCGGCAGCGACTGCCAGTGCGGCTGATCCAGATCGATCAACGGCAACGCCACTTCACCGAGTAATGCGCGAGTCGAACCCTGCACCAGCACCGCCAGCGGTGCGCTGTCTTGCAGCATGTAGGCCAGACGCTCCAGCGGATACGCCGGGTCCAGCGGCACATAACCGCCGCCGGCCTTGAGGATCGCCAGCAGCCCGACCACCATGTCCAGACCACGCTCGACGCAGATCCCGACTCGCGAATCCGGCTGTACACCCAAACTTCGCAAGTGATGCGCCAGTTGATTGGCCCGGGCATTGAGCTCGGCATAGGTCAACGCCAGCTCACCGGCGACCACCGCCGGTGCCTGCGGCGAGCGCTGCACCTGCGCCTCGAACAGCCCATGAATCGTCTGCTGAAGATCGTAATCGACGGCGGTGGCATTGAACTCGACCAGCAAGCGCTGCTGCTCTTCCTGCGCCAATAGCGGCGCATGTTCCAGCACTGCCTGATCGTTGGCGACCATCGCCTGCAACAGGCGCTGGAAGTAGCCGACAAAGCGCTCGACCGTGGTCTCGTCGAACAGCGCCGTGGCGTATTCCAGCGAGCCGCGGATCACGCCGTTGGACTCGCTCAGGTTCAGCGACAGGTCGAACTTGGCAAAGTGGCTCGGCTCGGCCAGGCCTTCCAGCATCAGCTCGCCGAGGACCAGGGTCGGGCTTTCGAGGCCGTCCCAGCTCAGCAGGGTCTGGAACAACGGGCTGTGCGCCAGGCTGCGTACCGGTCGAGTGACTTCCACCACCTGCTCGAACGGCAGGTCCTGATGCGCCTGCGCTTGCAGGGTCTGCGCCTTGACCCGGGCGAGCAGCGCTTCAACGCTGAGCGCGCCCGCCGTATCGATGCGCAAGGCCAGGGTGTTGACGAACATGCCGATCAGGCCTTCGATCTCGGCGCGAGTGCGGTTGGCCACCGGCGAACCGATCACCACTTCCGCCTGCCCGGACAAGCGACTGAGGAGCATCGCCCAGGCACTCATCAGCGTCATGTACAGGGTCACGCCGTGCCGCTGGCCCAAGGCTTTGAGCCCGGCACTCAGGCGTTCGTCGAGCACCACGGCAACGCTGCTGCCGGCATAGTCCTGCTGCGCCGGACGTGGTCGGTCGGTGGGCAACATCAACAGCGCCGGCGCGCCGGCGAGTGTCTGCTGCCAGTATTCGCTCTGGCGTTGCAGCACTTCGCCGCTGAGCCAGCGTCGCTGCCACACCGCGTAGTCGGTGTATTGCAGCGCCAGCGGTGGCAGCGGATCGGGCTGGCCATGGCTGAACGCCTGATACAGCGCCATCAGTTCGCGGGTCAGCACGCCCATCGACCAGCCATCGGAGATGATGTGGTGCAGGGTCAGCAACAGCACGTGGTGATCGTCGGCCAGACGCACCAGGCGTCCGCGAATCAATGGATCGTCCTGCAAGTCGAACGGTGCCGAGGCTTCGCCCTGAATCAGCGCTTGCAGGGTTTCTTCGGGTTGCGGGTGCTGACGCAGGTCTTCGACGCGCAGCAGCAGGCCGGTGTCCACCGGGGCAATCAGCACTTGGGCTGCGTCGTTGAATTGGGCGAAGCGGCTGCGCAGGGTTTCGTGGCGGGCGACGATGCGCGCCAGTGCCTGTTGCAGCGCCTGATCATCGAGACGGCCGCGCAGGCGCAGAGCCACGGGAATGTTGTAGGCGGTGTTGGCGCCCTCCATCTGCGCGAGGAACCACAGGCGTTGCTGGGCGAACGACAGCGGCAAGGCACCGTCACGTGGCACCGGCACGATCTGCGGTTGCGCACAGCGTCCGGCTTCACTCAGGACTAAAGCGACCGCCGCCAGTTCGGCGTTGGAAAACAGATCCCCCAGCGCCAGCTCGACGCCCAGCCGTTGCCGTACCTGCGAGACCATGCGCATCGCCAGCAGCGAGTGGCCGCCGAGTTCGAAAAAGTGATCCTGACGCCCCACCCGCTCGACCTGCAGCACATCGGCCCAGATCTGCGCCAACGCGGTTTCCACCTCGCCTTCGGGCGCCATGTATTCGCGGGTGAACAGCGCCGCCAGGTCCGGCGCCGGCAAAGCCTTGCGGTCGACCTTGCCATTGGCGGTCAGCGGCAGCGCGGCGAGTTTGACGAACGCTGTCGGCACCATGTATTCCGGCAAGCGGCTGAGCAATTGCGCGCGCAACTCGCCCACCGGCAGCGCCTCGACCTGCGCCTGCTCGGTGAAGTAGGCCACCAGTCGCACCTGCCCGGGTTGGTCTTCGCGGGCCAGCAGCACCGCCTCCTGAATCCCCGGCAACTGGTTGAGGCAGGTTTCGATTTCCCCCAGCTCGATGCGCACGCCACGGATTTTCACCTGATCGTCGTTGCGCCCCAGGTACTCGATGTTGCCGTCCTCGCGCCAACGCGCGAGGTCGCCGGTGCGATACATCCGCGCGTCGGGTGCGCTGCTGAACGGGTCACGCAGGAAGCGTTCGGCGGTCATCTCCGGGCGATTGAGGTAGCCACGGGCGACCCCGGCACCACCGACGTATAACTCGCCGGCCACGCCAATCGGCACCGGGCGCTGCTGTTCGTCGAGCAGGTACACCGTGGCGTTGCTCACCGGCTGACCGATGTGCAGCGCATCACCGCTTTCCACCAACCCGGAGGTGGCGACCACTGTGGCTTCGGTCGGGCCATAGTTGTTGATCACATCGAAATGCTGGTTGCGGTTGAACTGGCGCAAGCGGTCGCCGCCGATCAGCAGCGTGCGCAGGGTCGGGTGTTCGAGGTTCTGGCTGAAGGCGTATTCGGCCACCGGGGTCGGCAGGAAACTCACGTCCAGCGGCTGCGCGCGCCACCATTCGAGCAGCGCATCGATGTCTTCACCGCCCTCGTGGGTCGGTGCCAGATGCAGGGTCGCGCCCGCGCACAACGCCGGCCAGACCTCCCAGGCCATGGCGTCGAAACCGAACCCGGCCAGGCTTGAGGTGTGGCGACCGGCGCACAGGTCGAACGCCGTGCAGTGCCAATCCACCAGGTTGCTCAAGGTGTGATGCTCGACCATCACGCCCTTGGGCAGGCCGGTGGAACCGGAGGTGTAGATCACGTAGGCCAGGTGTGCACTGCTCAGGCCCGGTACTTGCGGGTCATGGGTAACGCCCGGCGGCCAGGTGCAGTGGTCGAGTTCGATAATCGGCACCCCGAGGTCCGGCAAGCGCTCGCGCAGAGGGCTTTGGGTCAGGACCGCCACCGGTGCGCTGTCACCGAGCAGATAGTGCAAACGCTCGGCCGGGTGCGCCGGGTCAATCGGCACATAACCGGCGCCGGCCTTGAGGATCGCCACCAGTCCCACCAGCGTATCCAGCCCGCGGCGGGCGACGATGGCGACGCGGTCGTCGGGTTTCACTCCCCGTTCGATCAGGTGGTGCGCGAGGGCGTTGGCCTGACGGTTGAGTTCGGCGTAGGTCAACGGCGTGTCGGCAAATACCGCCGCCACGGCCTCAGGCCGCTCGGCCACCTGCGCTTCAAAACGCTGGTGAATGGTCAGGGTGTTGGCGAATTCAACCTGCGTCGCATTGAAGCCGACCAGCACCTGCTCAAGCTCTGCCGGCGGCAGGATCGGCAGTTGATTGACCGGCGTCTGCGGCGCCTGCTCCAGGGCGAGGAGAAGATTCTGCAGGGCGCAGTGCATGTAATCGCAGATGCGCTGCGGGTCGGTTTGCGTGCTCGCCAGCAAGGTCAGGCTGAACGCGTCACCAAGGTCATCGACGCTCAGGGTCAGCGGATAGTTGCTGCGCTCTTCGGAGTGCAGCGTGGCGATACCGTCCCACGCCGCGAGGGTTTGCGCGCTGGCCGTGGCGACGCTGTGGCTGTGGCGATAATTGAGCAGCGTGCTGAACAACGGCGTCGGCGCCACCACGTGACTGCAACGCTGGGCCAGGGCCAGCGGCGCGTGTTCGTGGCGCATCAGGGTGGTCAGCCGTGCGTGAGTGGCGTTGACCGCCGCGCGCACGTCCTGGTTGTCGATATCCACCCGCAGCGGCAAGGTGTTGATGAAAATCCCCAGCGCCCGATCGATCGCCTCGGCGCCCTGCATGCGCCCCATCAGTACGGTGCCGAACACCACCTGCTGTTTGCCGGTGAGGGCTGCCAGCACCTGCGCCCAGCCGAGGTGAAACAGGCTCGCGACACTGACCCCCAGCGTCCGCGCCTGCGCCCGCAAGCGCTGGCCCAGCAGCGCTTCGACCGGCACGCTCAGCTCAACGATGTGGCTGCCGTCACCCTGCACGTCCTGCAGACCGTAGGGCAGCGTCGGCTCGTCGATGGCGCCGAGCATGTCGCGGAAAAACGCTTCGTGCTCGGCTTCGCTGACACCCAGACGCGCCTGGGCCACGTAGTTGCGAAACGGCACCGGGCGCCCGAGTAATTCACGCTGCCCGGTCAGGCAGGCACGCATTTCATGGCGCACCACGTCGAGGGCCGAGTGGTCGAGGGCCATGTGATGGAACAACAGCGTGGCGACCACCCGTTGCCCGGCTTCATCCCAGGCGTGAGCCAGGCGCATCAGCGGCGCGCGGGTGACGTCGAGGCGGAAGTGCCGGGCGTCGAAGCGCTCGTGCATATACGCCAGAACATCGCTGGCGGCGTCTGGCAGCGTCACCGCTTCCACCGGCAGTTCGGCCCGACGCCAGACCACCTGCACCGGTGCGTCCAGCCCTTGCCAGAACACCGCGGTGCGCAGGATGTCATGCCGATCGATCACGGTTTGCAGCGCTTGGGCGAACGCCTGAAAACGCTCGCGGCTGGCAAAAGCGAAGTGCGACTGCATGACATACGGATCGCCCTCACCGCCACTGGCGTGGTGATAGAGGATGCCTTCCTGCAGCGGCGCCAGCGGGTAAATGTCCTGCACATTGGCCGCGCCGCCGGGCACTTGCTCGACGAGATGGTCAATGGTCGCCTGGTCGAGTTCGACCAGGGTCAGCATCGCCGGGGTGATGCGCGTCGTCCCCGGGACGATGCCGTTGGCCGGCACCTCGACCTGCCCGTGCCGGGTGGCCGAGTATTGCCCGGCCTTGATCAGTTCGATCAGCGCCGGTTTGTGTTCGCGCAACAGCGCCAGCAAGGCCGGGTCGTTCAACGCCTGCTTGTTGCCGTTGACGCGCAATTGGTCGTCCGCGACCGCCAGCTGGATATCTTTAGCCTTCAATGTGGCCAACAGTTCGATCACGTTCACAGGACGATCTCCATTCGTTCGGTAATTGCGGCGTAGCCGGCCAGGGTCGGATGTTCGAACAACGACCTGACATCGGCTTCCATGCCTTCCTGACGCAAGCGGCCGATCAGACTGACCGCCAGCAATGAGTGACCACCCAGTTCAAAGAAATGATCGTGGCGCCCTACCCGCTCGACATTCAGCAGCTCTGCCCACAGCCGTGCGAGGAGGATCTCGACGTCGCCGACCGGGGCCTCGTACTCGCGCGTGGTCAGCGTTGCCTGATCCGGTGCCGGCAGCGCCTTGCGGTCGAGTTTGCCGTTGGGGCTCAGCGGCAACGTATCGAGGTGCATGAACACGGCGGGCACCATGTAGTCCGGCAGACGCTCCAGCAGATGACTGCGCAGAACGTCGACTTCGAGTCGCACACCGGTGTAGTACGCCACCAGACGCTTGTCCCCCGGCACGTCTTCGCGGGCCAGCACGGCGGCTTCCTGTACGCCGTCGATCTGGGTCAGGCGCGCCTGGATTTCACCGAGTTCGATGCGCAGGCCACGGATCTTCACTTGATCGTCGTTGCGGCCGAGGTATTCGATATTGCCGTCCGGCAGATAGCGGGCGACATCGCCGGTGCGGTACATCCGTGCGTTCGGTTGTTCGCTGAACGGATCGTCAAGGAAGCGTTCGGCGTTCAGCTCCGGACGGTTCAGATAACCACGGGCCACTTGCACGCCGCCGATGTACAACTCGCCGACCACGCCGTGCGGCACCGGTTGCTGCTGCGCATCGAGGATGTACAGGCGGGTGTTGGCGATCGGTTTGCCGATGGGTGTGTTGTCCGGGGTTTGTGCAAGGGGGCCGGCGCAATGCCAGGCGGTGACGTCCACCGCCGCTTCGGTCGGGCCGTAGAGGTTGTGCAGTTCGCTGCCCGGCAATTGCTGTTTGAAGCGCCGCACCATGCTGCCCGGCAAGGCCTCGCCGCTGCACATCACCTGACGCAGGCTGCCGCAGCGTGCAGTGTCGGCGTGGGCGAGGAACACGTCGAGCATCGACGGCACAAAGTGCAGCGTGGTGATGTGCTCGCGCTCGATGATTTCGCTGAGATACAGCGGATCCTTATGCCCACCGGGTTGCGCCATGACCAGACGCGCACCGGTCATCAATGGCCAGAAGAACTCCCACACCGAGACGTCGAAGCTGAACGGGGTTTTCTGCAACACCGTGTCGGCTGCCGTCAGCTGATAAGCGTCCTGCATCCACAGCAGGCGGTTGACCACCCCGCTGTGTTCGTTGATCACGCCTTTCGGTTGCCCGGTCGAGCCGGAGGTGTAGATCACGTAGGCGGTGTGCTGCGGGGTCAGTTCAGCGACCGCAAGATTATCGGTCGGCAGCGACTGCCAGTGCGGCTGATCCAGATCGATCAACGGCACCGCCACTTCACCGAGCAATGCGCGAGTCGAACCCTGCACCAGCACTGCCAGCGGCGCGCTGTCTTGCAGCATGTAGGCCAGACGCTCCAGCGGATACGCCGGGTCCAGCGGCACATAACCGCCGCCGGCCTTGAGGATTGCCAGCAGCCCGACCACCATGTCCAGACCACGCTCGACGCAGATCCCGACCCGTGAATCCGGCTGCACTCCCAATCCGCGCAAGTGATGCGCCAACTGATTGGCCCGGGCATTGAGCTCGGCATAGGTCAGCGCCAGCTCACCGGCGACCACCGCCGGTGCCTGCGGCGAGCGCTGCACCTGCGCCTCGAACAGCCCGTGAATCGTCTGCTGAAGATCGTAATCGACGGCGGTGGCATTGAGGTCGAACAGTAATTGCCGGCGCTCGGCATCCGGCAACACCGGCACACGGTTCAACGCCTGCTGCGGTGCCTGCTCCAGTGCCTCGACCAGCCCCGACAACGCCTGTTGCAGGTAGCCACACACCCGTGCCGCACCGAGGCGTGAAGGGATCATCGCCGTCAGGTAAAAGCCTTGGCCGAGGTCGTCGACGTTGAGGCTCAGCGGATAGTTGGTGCGCTCTTCGCTGGAGAGGTTTTCGATACCTTGCCAGCTCAGGCGCGTGGCCTGCTGCTGCTCCTCGCTGACACTGTGGCGGTAATTGAGCATCGCGCTGAACAGTGGCGCCGGCGCCGCCACCCCGCTGCAACGCTGGGCCAGCGCCAGCGACGCATGCTCATGGCCGAGCAACGCGGTGAGTTGCGCATGGGTCGCACGCACGGCGGCACGCACCGGGGTGTCGCCCAGGTCCACGCGCAACGGCAAGGTGTTGATGAACATGCCCAGGCCGCGATCGGCGCCGCTGCCGCCCTGCATCCGGCCCAGCAAGACGGTGCCGAACACCGCGCGCTCCTGCCCGGACGTCGCGGCCAATACCTGCGCCCACGCCAGATGGAACAGGCTCGCAACGCTCACCCCCAACTGCCGCGCCTGGCCGCGCAAGCGCAGGGCCAAGGCCTCGGGCACGCTTTGGCGCACTTCTTCGATATCACTGCCGTCGCCATGAACGTCGAGCAAACCAAACGGCAGCGTCGGCTCGTCGATGTCACCGAGCATCGTACGGAAGAACGCTTCATGCTCCTGCTCGCTGACACCCAGGCGCGTCTGCGCCACGTAGTTGCGGTACGGCACCGCCGGCTGCGGCGCTTCACCGTGGCCGAAAAGAATCGCCTGCATTTCCGCCTGCACCACGGCCAGCGCCGTGTGGTCCGTGGCGATGTGATGGAACAGCAGCATCGCGACCACCCGCTGGTTGGCCGGATCGCGTGCATAGACCAGACGAATCAACGGCGCCTGACTGAGCTCGATGCGGTAATGCCGCGCATCGAAACGCTGGTACAACTGCGCCAGAACGTCACCGGCCGCCGGGTCGAATGCGACTTCCTGCACCGGCAGTTCGGCCTCACGCCACACCACTTGCACCGGCGTCGCCAAGCCCTCCCACACCACCCCGCTGCGCAGGATGTCGTGGCGGGTCATGACCTGACGCAGCGCGGCGGCGAAGGCCTGCAAGCGTTCGAGGCTGTCGAACGCCAGACGCGATTGCAGCAGGTACGGATCGCCCTGCGCGGCGCTCAAGTGGTGATAAAGAATGCCTTCCTGCAGCGGCGCCAGCGGATAAATGTCCTGCACGTTGGCCGCGCCGCCCGGCACCGTAGCCACCACCCGTTCGATGCTCTGCTGATCCAGTTGCACCAGCGTCAGCATGTCCGGAGTGATGTGCGCGCACCCAGGCGGAATCAGGTTGGCCGGCACCTCGACTTCGCGACCGCTGCCCACCGCCGCGGCCAGTGCGGCGAGGGTCGGCTGGCTGAACAGCACGCGCACGTCGGTGCTCAGGCCGAGCTGACGCAGGCGTTCGATCAGGGTCACCGCCAGCAGCGAATGGCCGCCCAGCTCGAAGAAGTTGTCGTGCCGCCCGACCTGCTCGACCTGCAGCACTTCGGCCCAGACCTGCGCCAGTGCGGTTTCCACCGCGCCTTGCGGCGCCGCGTATTCGCGGCTGAGCCAAGCGTCCTGATCCGGTTCGGGCAAGGCCTTGCGGTCAAGCTTGCCGTTGGCGGTCAGTGGCAGCGCTGGCAAGCGCACGTAAGCAGCGGGCACCAGTGCCTGCGGCAAGCGTGCCTGCAGGTGCAGGCGCAGTTCTTCGATGTCGACCGCCGTACGGGCGGTGAACCAGGCGATCAGGCGCGCGTCGCGCACCAGCACCACCGCGTCCTGCACCGCCGGATGACTCAGCAGCGCGGCGTCGATTTCCCCGAGCTCCACGCGCACGCCGCGCAGTTTGACCTGATCGTCGTTGCGCCCCAGGTACTCGATGTTGCCATCGGCCTGCCAGCGCGCGAGGTCGCCGGTGCGGTACATGCGCGCCTGCGGTTCGTCGCTGAACGGGTCTTCGAGAAAGCGTTCGGCGCTGAGTTCAGGGCGGTTCAAATAACCCCGGGCCACGCCAGCGCCACCGACATACAACTCGCCCGCCACGCCAACAGGCACCGGACGTTGCTGCTCATCGAGCAGATAGACCCGGGCGTTACTGATCGGCCGGCCGATGTGCAACAACTGGCCGGCATGGATCTGGCCGGAGGTCGCGACCACCGTGGCCTCGGTCGGGCCATAGTTGTTGATCACCGCAAAGCGTTGTTCGCGGTGGAACTGGCGCAGGCGATCACCGCCGATCAGCAGCGTGCGCAGCGTCGGGTGCTGCAACTCACGGCTGAAGGCGTATTCGGCAATCGGCGTCGGCAGGAAACTCACCTGCAACGGTTGCGCGCGCCACCAGTCGAGCAAGTCATCCAGGTGTTCGTTGCCAATCGATTGCGGCGGCAGGTGCAGGGTCGCGCCAACGCACAGCGCCGGCCAGACCTCCCAGGCCATTGCGTCGAAACCGAAGCCAGCGACACTCGCGGTGTGGCTGCCGGCCCGCAGGTCGAACGCCTCGCAGTGCCAGTGCACGAGGTTTTCCAGGGTTGCGTGTTCGACCATCACGCCTTTCGGCTGGCCGGTCGAACCCGAGGTGTAGATCACGTAGGCCAGATGCGCCGGGGTCAGCGTCGGCAGTTGTGGATCGGTCTCCGGCAGGTGCTGCCAGAGGTTCTGATCCAGATCGATCACCGGCACCCGCCCCAGCAGCTCGCGGGTCGAAGCCTGCGCCAGCACCGCCACCGGGTCGCTGTCCTGCAGCAGATAGGCGATGCGTTCAGCCGGGTACGCCGGATCGACCGGCACGTAACCGGCGCCGGCCTTGAGGATCGCCAGCAGCGTCACGAGCATTTGCGGGCTGCGTTGCAGGCACACAGCGATGCGGTCGTCCGGTTGCACGCCGAGGCCAAGCAAGTGATGAGCCAGACGATTGGCCTGCTGATTGAGTTGCGCATACGTCAGCTGCTGCGCCCCTTGCACCACCGCCAGCGCCTGCGGTTGTTGCTCGGCCTGCCCTTGCACCAGCGCTTGAATCGTTGCCCCGCGCGGGTACGCCGCCGTCGTCGGGTTGAAGCCGACCAGCAAGCGCTGGTATTCCTCGACTGGAAGAATCGGCAAGCGGTTGAGCGGCGGACATTGCGGCGCCTGTTCCAGCGCGTTCAGCAGATGCTCCAGCGCGGTGTGCATGTAGCCGCAAATGCGCTGCGCGCCGATCTGCGCCAGCGCCAGCACCGCCAGGGCAAACCCTTCGCCCAGGTCATCGACGCTGAGGGTCAGCGGGTAGTTGCTGCGCTCTTCGCCGCCCAATAACTGCACGCCTTCCCAGATGCCCTGACCGTCCTGCGGCTGCGCCTCGGCTGGACTGTGCCGATAGTTGAGCAAGGCGCTGAACAGCGGCGCCCCGGATACCGCGCTGCAGCGTTGGGCCAGCGCCAGTGGCGCATGTTCATGGGCCAGCAGTGCGGTCAGCCGTGCATGGGTGGTCTTGACCGCCGACCGCACGCCTTCGCTGACATCCACGCGCAGCGGCAAGGTATTGATGAACACCCCCAGCGTGCGGTCGGCGCCCTCGCCGCCCTGCAGGCGGCCCATCAGCACCGTGCCGAACACCACGTCGCGGCGGTTGGCCAGCACCCCCACCACCTGCGCCCAGGCCAGGTGCATCAAACTCGCCGGGCTGACGCCCGATTGCCGGGCCTGCTCGCGCAGACGCCGGGTCAGCTCGGGATCGACGGCTTGCTGCGCCTCTTCGATGTCGCCGCCATCGCCTTGCACGTCGTGCAGACCGAACGGCAGGGTCGGCTCATCGATATCGCCGAGCATGTCGCGGAAGAACGCTTCGTGCTCCTGCTCATTGGCACCCAGCCGCGCCTGCGCCACGTAATTGCGGTACGGCGACGGCGTGCTCAGGCTGTCGGCCTGATCGAACATGAATGCGCGCATTTCCTGGCCCACCACCTCCATCGCGGTGTGGTCGAGGATCAAATGCTGGAACAGGATGATCGCCACCACGCGGTGCTGCGCCGGGTCCTCGGCGTAGACGATGCGCATCAGCGGCGCCTGACTCAGGTCGAGGCGGTGGTGGCGGGCATCGAAGCGGGCGTGCAACTGTTCAAGGACATCGCCCTGCGCCGGATCCAGCGCCACGTTCTGCACCACCAGCGGCGCCTCGCGCCACACCACTTGGTGCGGGTTCGGCAGCCCTTCCCAGACCACGCTGGTGCGCAGGATGTCGTGGCGGGCAATGACCTGCTGCAAGGCGTTGCCGAACGTGCGCAGACGCTCGACGCTGTCGAACGCCAGTCGCGATTGCAGCAGGTACGGATCGCCCTGTTCGGCGCTGAGGTGGTGATACAGAATGCCTTGCTGCAACGGCGCCAGCGGGTAAATGTCCTGCACGTTGGCTGCGCCACCGGGCACGGTGGCGACGATGCGTTCGATGCTGGCCTGATCCAGCTCGGTCAGGCTCAGCATCTCTGGGGTGATACGCGTGCAGCCCGCCGGGATGCGGTTGGCCGGCACTTGGATTTCGCGACCGCTGCCCACGGCGGCCGCCAGGGCGGCCAGGGTCGGCTGGTTGAACAACACACGCACGTCGGCGGCGAGGTCGATCTGGCGCATGCGCTCGATCAGGCTCACCGCCAACAGCGAATGCCCGCCCAGCTCGAAGAAATTATCCTGACGCCCGACCCGCTCGACGTTCAGCACGTCGATCCAGATCTGCGCCAGCGCGGTTTCCACCGCCCCTTGTGGCGCCTCATATTCGCGGCTGAGCCACGCCCCGTGCTCCGGCTCGGGCAAGGCCTTGCGGTCGATCTTGCCATTGGCGGTCAGCGGCAGCGCATCCAGACGCACGAAGGCGGCCGGCAACAGCGCTTCGGGCAAGCGCGCTTGCAGGTGATTGCGCAGTTGCTCGATATCGACCGCGGTGCGCTCGGTGAACCACGCAATCAGCCGCCCATCGCGCACCAGCACCACGGCTTCCTGCAGCGCCGCGTGGCTGCCGAGCGCGGCTTCGATTTCACCGAGCTCAATGCGTACGCCACGCAATTTGACCTGGTCATCATTGCGTCCCAGGTACTCGATATTGCCGTCGGCCAGCCAACGCGCCTGATCGCCGGTGCGGTACATGCGTGCCTGCGGCGCGTCGCTGAACGGGTCGAAGAGGAACTGCGCAGCGGTCAGCTCGGGGCGATTCAGATAGCCACGCGCCACGCCCGCGCCGCCGACATACAACTCGCCCGCCACGCCCACGGGCACCGGACGCTGCTCAGCGTCCAGCAAGTAGACTTTGGCGTTGGCGATCGGGCGGCCGATATGCAGCGGCTGATCCAGCTCGACCGGCCCCGACGTGGCGACCACGGTGGCCTCGGTCGGGCCGTAGTTGTTGATCACCTCGAAGGTTTGCTGGCGAGTGAACTGACGCAGACGGTCGCCGCCGATCAACAGCGTGCGCAAGGTCGGGTGCTGCAACTGACGGCTGAAGGCGTATTCGGCCACCGGTGTCGGCAGGAAGCTCACCTGCAACGGCTGCGCGCACCACCAGTCGAGCAGATCGTCCAGGTGCTCGTTACGGATCGACTGCGGCGGCAAGTGCAAGGTCGCGCCGACGCACAGCGCTGGCCACACTTCCCAGGCCATGGCGTCGAAACCGAAGCCGGCGACACTTGCGGTGTGGCTGCACGCGTGCAAATCAAAAGCCTCAACGTGCCAGTGCACAAGGTTTTCCAGAGTGGCGTGTTCAACCATCACGCCTTTCGGCTGGCCGGTGGAGCCGGAGGTGTAGATCACATAAGCCAGATGGTTCGGCGTCAATGTCGGCACTTGGGGATTGGCGTCGGGCTGACGCTGCCAGAGATCTCGGTCCAGATCGATGACTGGCACCCCACCGAGCAGGTCACGGGTCGAGGCCTGGGCCAGGACCGCCACCGGGGCGCAGTCCTGCAGCAGGTAAGCGATGCGCTCCGGCGGATACGCTGGATCGACCGGCACATAACCGGCGCCGGCCTTGAGGATCGCCAGCAACCCGACCAGCATCTCCGGACTGCGCCGGGCACACAGGGCGACGCGATCATCGGGCTGCACGCCAAGGCCGATCAGGTAATGCGCCAGGCGATTGGCCTGCTGATTGAGTTCGCCATAGCTCAACTGCTGCGTACCTTGCACCGCCGCAACGACCTCGGGTTGCGCAGCGGCTTGGGCTTCGACCAAACGCTGCACCGTCTGCGGGTGCGGATAATCACGACCGGCAATGTTAAAGCCGACCAGAACCCGCTGGCGTTCGCTCGGCGACATCACCGAGATCTGCCGCAGCGGCGTGGCCGGATTGTGCTCGAGTGCGGTCAGCAGGTTGTGCAGCGCGGTTTGCAGGTAATCGCAAACCCGCGCCCCATCGACCTGCGGCAACGCTTGCACGCTGAGACGCAAGCCTGCGCCGAGGTCGTCGACGCTGACCACCAGCGGATAGTTGCTGCGCTCGCGGGAGCTGAGAATCTCGATCCCGTCCCACGCTACGCCTGCCGATTCCGCTGCGCTGTGGCGGTAGTTGAGCAAGGTGCTGAACAGCGGCAGCGAAGCGGCCACACTGCTGCAGCGCTGGGCCAGGGCCAATGGAGCCTGCTCATGGGCGAGTAGCTGCGCCAGACGTTCATGGGTGGCGCGCACGCCCTGCTGCACCGCGGTCGCGCCAACGCTGACCCGCAGCGGCAAGGTGTTGATGAACATGCCCAGTGCACGATCGGCGCCCTCGCCGCCCTGCATGCGCCCGAGCAGCACGGTGCCGAAAACCACCTCGTCACGCCCCGAAACCTGCGCCAGCACCTGGCCCCAAGCCTGATGCACCAGACTCGCGGCACTGATGCCGAGCCGGCGCGCCTGTTCGCGCAGCCGCTCGGCAACACTGGCGTCCAGATCCTGCACGCTGTCGACGATGGTGCTGCCGTCGCCATGCACGTCCTGCACACCGAACGCCACGGTCGGCTCGTCGATGTCGCCGAGCATGTCGCGGAAGAACGCTTCGTGCGCCTGGGCATCGGCGGCCTGTTGCGCCTGCGCCACGTAGTTGCGGTACTGCACCGGCGCCGGCAGGTCGCGGCCGCTCGGTTGCAGGCAGTCGTGCATTTCCGCCAGCAACACTTCCAATGCGGTGTGGTCGAGGACGATGTGGTGCAGCAACAGAATGCCGACCCAGCGCTGGTGTTCGCGGTCTTCGGTGTAGGCCAGACGCATCAGAGGGGCGCGGCGCAAGTCGAGGCGGTAATGTCGGGGGTCGAAATGCGCCTGCATCTGCTCCAGCACGTCGCCCTGCAGCAGGTCGGCATCGACGCGTTCCAGCGCCAGCGGGGCTTCGCGCCAGACCACTTGCACCGGATCTTCCAGACCTTCCCAGGCCACGCTGGTGCGCAGAATGTCATGGCGTTCAATCACCGCATTCAGCGCGCGGACAAAGGCCTTGATCTGTGGCAGACCGGCGAAGGCGAATTGCGCCTGCAACACGTACGGATCACCGGCACTGGTCGCCAGATGGTGATAGAGAATCCCCGCCTGCAACGGCGCCAGCGCGTAGATGTCCTGCACATTGGCGACGCCGCCGGGCACCGTCGCCACGATGCGGTCGATCCCGGTCTGATCCAGCGCGGCCAGCGGCAACAGATCCGGGGTGATCCGCGTGCAGTCGGCGGCGATCAGGTTGTCCGGCACCACGAAGGTCTGGGCGCTGCTCAGGGTCGCCGCCAGCGCTGCCACGCTTGGCTGGCCGAACAGCACGCGCACATCGCAGTGCAGATCGTGCTGACGCATGCGCTCGATCAGTTTCACCGCCAGCAGCGAATGGCCGCCCAGTTCAAAGAAATTGTCATGCCGGCCGACCTGCTCGACCCCGAGCAAGGTCTGCCAGATACCGGCGATCAGCGTTTCTACCTCCCCGACCGGAGCTTCAAAACCGCGTCGGGCGAAGGCATCGCTGTCGGGTTGCGGCAAGGCCTTGCGGTCGAGCTTGCCGTTGGTGGTCAGCGGCAGTGCATCGAGGCGCACAAAGGCGCTCGGCACCATGTATTCGGCCAACGAAAGCAGCAACTCGTCGCGCAATTGCGCAGCACTTGGCTCGGCCCCCTGCGCGGCCAGCCAGTACGCCACTAACCGCTGATCGCCGGGACTGTCTTCACGGGCGATCACCACCGCTTCGCGCACGCCGGCGCAGGCGGCGAGGCGGGCTTCGATTTCACCGAGTTCGATGCGGAAACCACGGATCTTCACTTGATCGTCGTTGCGCCCCAGGTATTCAAGGCTGCCGTCTGCGGTTCGGCGTGCGAGGTCGCCGGTCTTGTACAAACGCGCTTCGGCGCGGCCACTGAACGGGTCGGCGATAAAGCGTTCGGCGGTCAGCGCTTCACGGTTGAGGTAGCCCCGGGCAACCCCGGCGCCGCCCACGTACAACTCGCCAATGACCCCGACCGGCACCGGTTCGCGCTGCGCGTCGAGCACGTACAGTTGCAGGTCGGGAATGCTCACGCCAATCGGGCTGCGCCCTACCAGCTGCGCATCCGCCGCTTCCAGTGGGCGATAGGTCACGTGCACCGTGGTTTCGGTGATGCCATACATGTTCACCAGCCGCGTGCCGGCATTACCGACCCGGGCGTACCAGGGTTTGAGCAGGCCCGGCTCCAGCGCTTCACCGCCGAAAATCACTTCGCGCAGCGAATGCTGCAACGGGCTGCGGCCCTGCGCGGCGATCAACTGGCGGAAGGCACTCGGGGTCTGGTTGAGCACGGTCACGCCGCTGCGGCAAAGCAAGGCGTAGCAGTCGTCCGGCGAGCGGCTGACCGCCTGCGGCACCAGCAGCAACTGGCCGCCAAACGCCAGCGCGCCCCAGATTTCCCACACCGAGAAGTCGAAAGCGAAGGAATGGAACAGCGCCCACACGTCCTGCGGGTTGAAGTTGAACCCGTCATGGGTCGCCGAGAACAGCCGCACCACGTTGCGGTGTTCGACCATCACGCCTTTGGGTAGCCCGGTGGAACCCGAGGTGTAGATCACGTAGGCGAGATGGTTGGGTCTCAGTTGCGCAATGTCCGGATTGCTGCTCGATTCGTTTTGCAACTGCAGGCTGTCGAGGTCGATGTTCGGCATGTTGAGCGCGCCCACCCGGTCGAGGGTATTGGCCTGGGTCAACACCGCCACCGGGGCGCTGTCCTGCAAGGTGTAGGCGATGCGTTCCAGTGGATAGGCCGGGTCGATCGGCACGTAACCGGCGCCGGCCTTGAGCACGCCAAGCAGGCCGATGATCATCTGCGGGCCGCGCTCGACGCAGATCGCCACGCGCTGATCCGGTCGAATCCCCCGCGCCAACAGGTGATGGGCCAGTTGATTGGCGCGGCGGTTGAGTTCACCGTAGCTCAGCGTCTGCTCGTCGAAAATCAGTGCGATTGCATCCGGACGCGCCAGCGCGTGGGCTTCGAACTGCTGATGGATCAACGGCGTTTCAGGGAACTGCGGCATCGGCGAATTGACCCCGTGCAGCAAGTATTCACGCTCGGCGGCGGGGAGGATGTTCAGCCGTTGCAGCGGCGCCTCCGGCGTCGATTGCAGGGCCTGCAGCAGGCTGTGCAACGCGCTGTGCAGGTAACCGGCGACGCGTTCGGCGCCCAGCGCTGCATCCGCCAGCGCGGTGATGCGCAAGTCCTCGCCGAGGTCGTCGATGTTGATCGTCAGCGGGTAGTTGGTGCGCTCGCGGGCACCCAGCACCTGCACACCGGGGGCCAGTTCGCTGACCTCGGCGATCTCTTCTCGGCTGCTGTGGCGATAGTTGAGGATCGCGCTGAACAACGGCGTCGGCACCGCCACCGCGCTGCAACGCTGAGCCAGTGCCAGTGAGGTCTGTTCATGGCCGAGCAACGCAGTCAGGCGTCGATGGGTTGCCAGCACCCCGGCACGTACCCCGTCCTGGCCGACATCCACCCGCAGCGGCAGGGTGTTGATGAACATCCCCAGCGCCTGTTCGCCGCCCTCACCCGCCTCCATCCGCCCCAGCAGCACGGTGCCGAACACCACCGCCGTGCGACCCGACAACTGACCGAGCACCCGCGCCAGCGCCAGGTGCATCAGGCTCGCGACACTGACCCCAAGCTGACGCGCCTGGCCGCGCAGTTGCCGACTGAAGTCGGTGTCGAGCATCAGCAACGTTTCTTCGATGTTCTTGCCGTCGCCCTGCACATCCTGCAAACCGCAGGGCAAGGTCGGCTCGTCGATGTCGGCGAGCATCTCGCGGAAGAACTGTTCGTGTACCTGCTCGTCCACACGCAGACGGGCCTTGGCCAGGTGATCGCGGTACGGCACCGCCGGCCCGACCTGCGCGGTCTGGCCGAGCAGGTGCGCACGGGTTTCGCGGCGCACCACGTCGAGGGCAACGTGGTCCATGATCAGGTGATGGAACAGCAACAGCGCGACCACGCGCCCGTTGACCGGGTCTGCGGCGTGGACCAGACGCAGCAGCGGCGCCTGCTGGATGTCGAGGCGGAAGAACCGTGGATCGTGGCGCTCCAGCAGTTGCGTCAGTGCATCCGCTTCCGGGTCGAGGGTGATTTCTGCGCAATGCAGCCGAGCCTGCCGCTGCACCACTTGCAGCGGTTCATCCAGGCGCTCCCAGACGAACGACGTACGCAAGATGTCGTGGCGTTCGATCATCCATTGCAGCGCCTCGGCGAACGCGTCCAGCCGTGCTCGACTGTCGAAGGCGAACCGTGCCTGCGACACGTATGGGTCGCCGGCGGGTGCCGACAAGTGCAGGTAGAGCATGCCTTCCTGCAGCGGCGCCAGCGGGTAAATGTCCTGCAGGTTGGCAGCGCCACCCGGCACATGGGCAACCAGACGATCGATGGTCGGCTGATCGAGCTTCACCAGCGGCAGCATGTCCGGGGTGATGCGAAACGCCGGGCTCAGCCAATCGCCACCGTGGCGCGCGACCAGCTCCAGCAATTGCGCCTTGTGTTCGCTGAGGCTATCCCACAACGCATCGTCCAGCGCGTCGTCGCTGCCCAGAATGACCAGGTCTTCATCTTCCTGTTGAAGGCGGATCGCATGGGTGGAAAGAACAGCCATCAGTTCGCTGAAATGCATGGGATAACCTGCTGTAAATACGAGAAAAAGGAGCGCGCAGCCGCGAGTCCGTGCGAGCTGCGCGCAGCTTCGAAAAACTAAAACATCGAGGCCTGTGGGGCTGACATGGGAAGCGGGGACAAGCCGGCCTCCTTGCGGGTGAGCACCCGAATACCTGTGGTGAGGGAGCTTGCTCCCGCTGGACTGCGCAGCAGGCCCCGATGTGTTGCATCAGGGATGCCGGGGGACGCTGTGCGTCCCAGCGGGAGCAAGCTCCCTCGCCACAGGTCTGCGTTCAGAGCCGGCGCTTGCGACTGAGGCTCGGGATGGTGGTTTGCGGGATGACCACTTGCTGCGCTTCTGGCGTGGTGCTGAGCGCCAGCGCCGCCAGCGTCGGCTGGCTGAACAGTGCCCGGGCGTCGGTGTGCAAACCGCTCTGACGCATGCGCGCCACCAGGTTTACGGCCAGCAACGAGTGCCCGCCGAGTTCGAAGAAGTTGTCGTGACGACCGACCTGTTCGACGCCCAGCACTTCACCCCAGATCCGCGCCAGCGTGGTTTCGATTTCACCTTGCGGCGCCACATAAGGCCGGTTGATCACCGCGTCCGCCCCCGGTTCCGGCAGGGCCTTGCGGTCGATCTTGTCGTTCGGCGTCAGCGGTAGCACCTCGAGCTGCACAAACGCGCCCGGCACCATGTACTCCGGCAGTCGCTCCAGCACATGCGCGCGCAAGGTCTCCAGACTTGGCGCGTCGACGCCGGAGCGCACGGTGTACCAGGCCACCAGACGCTCGTCACGAACCATCACCAGCGCTTCGCGAATCGCCGGATGCTCGACCAGCCGCGCCTCGATTTCCCCCGGTTCCAGACGCAAACCACGCAGCTTGATCTGGAAGTCGTTGCGGCCGAGGAATTCCAGTTCGCCGGCATTGTTGTAGCGCACCAGATCGCCAGTGCGGTACAGCCGATCACCGGGCACAAACGGGCTGTCGATGAAGCGCTCGGCCTGCATCTCGGGCAAGCCGTAATAACCCCGCGCCACGCCGACGCCGCCGATATGCAACTGACCGCTGACACCTTGTGGCACCGGTTGATCGTAGGCATCGAGCACGTACAAACGGGTGTTGCTCAGCGCCTTGCCAATCGGTACCACGTTGTCCGGCACGCTCATGTGCGGTTCCAGCGTCCAGCCGGTGCTGTCGACCGTGGTTTCGGTCGGACCGTAGACGTTGTGCAAACGCACCCACGGCAGCCGCGCACGCACCTGACGCGCCAGCGCGGCGCTGAGTTCGCCGCCACCGTTGAGCACGTCAGTCAGGCTGGTGCACTGCTCGACACCGTCCTGCTCGATGAACTGCTGCAGCAGCGCCGGCACGAACTTGACCACCGTCACCTGCTGCTCGCGAATGGTCTGCACCACATAGGCCGAATCACGGTTGCCATCCGGCCGCGCCAGCACCAGACGCATCCCGGAACACAGCGGCCAGAAGATCTCCCACACCGAACTGTCGAAACTGAACGGAGCTTTTTGCAGGAGCGCACCGTGCTCGGTGGGCGAACTGAGCTGCGATCCCCAGTGCACCATGTTGCAGGCGCTGCGGTGTTCGATCATCACGCCTTTCGGCAGCCCGGTAGAACCCGAGGTGTAGATCATGTAAGCGAGGTTCGAGGCGCTGAGGCCCGGCACTTGCGGATCACTCGCGGGTTGCTGCTCACAGCTGTTGCGGTCCAGATCGATCAGCGCCACACCCGGTTCGCCAAGCAAGTGCCGCGTGGCGCCATGCACCAACAGCGCGACCGGCGCACTGTCCTGCAGCATGTAGTTCAAGCGTTCCAGCGGATAGTCCGGGTCCAGCGGCACATAAGCGCCGCCCGCCTTGAGGATGCCGAGCAAACCGATCACCAGATCCAGCCCGCGTTCGACACAGATCGCCACCCGCGCATCGGGCTGCACACCGAGTTCGCGCAGGTGATGGGCCAGGCGATTGGCGCGCTCGTTGAGTTCGCGATAAGTCAGGCTGCGCTCACCGGCCTGTAGCGCGACGGCGTCCGGTTTGCGCCGCGACTGGGCTTCGAACAGGGCGTGCAACGGCTGCTCCAGCGGGCAATCGACCTCGGTGGCGTTATAGGTGATCAGCAAGCGTTGCAACTCGTCGGCCTGCAGGATCGGCAGGCAGTTCAACGGCTGTTGCGGCGTCTGCTCCAAGGCCTGCACCAGGCTGCTCAACGCTGCTTGCATGTAACCACAGATCCGCTGTGCGCCGATCTGCGCCACGGCCCGGCCGGTAACGCGCAAGCCGTTGCCGTAATCATCCACGCTCATGGTCAGCGGGTAATTGGTGCGCTCCTCGTTGGCCAGGGTTTCGATGCCTTGCCAGGACTGCCGGGACGGTTCCAGCAACTCCGATTCATCACTGTGCCGGTAGTTGAGCAACGCGCTGAACAGCGGTGACGGCGACGCCACCCCGCTGCAACGCTGGGCCAGCGCCAATGAAGCGTGTTCGTGCCCGAGCAACGCGGTCAACCGCGCGTGGGTGACGCGCACGGCGTCCAGCACTCCGGCGTCGACATCGATGCGCAGCGGCAAGGTATTGATGAACACCCCCAACGCCCGGTCGGCGCCCTCGCCGCCTTGCATGCGCCCCATCAGCACGGTGCCGAACACCACGCGTTGCTGGCCGGACGTCGCCGCCAGCACCCGCGCCCACGCTAGATGGATCAGGCTCGCGACGCTGACCCCGGTCTGTCGCGCCTGATGGCGCAAACGCTGATAGACGTTGGTCGGCAGCGTCTGCTGCGCCTCGTCGATGCCGCGCCCGTCGCCCTGCACTTCTTGCAGGCCGAACGGCAGGGTCGGCTCATCGATATCCGCCAGTTGTTCGCGGAAAAAAACCTCGTGCTCCTGCTCGCTGACGCCCAGCCGCGCCTGCGCCACGTAGTTGCGATACGGCACTGGCGCCGCCAGTTCCACAACCTGCCCCGACAGGCTGGCCTGCAACTCGCCGCGCATCACTTCGAGGGCGATGTGGTCCATCGCCAGGTGATGGAACAGCAGAATCCCCACCACCCGGCCCAGCGCCGGGTCACGGGCATACACCAGACGCATCAGCGGTGCCTGACTGACGTCGAGGCGATAAGCCCTGGCGTTGAAGCGCGCGTGCAACTGCTCGAGGATCGGGCCGGCGGCCGGATCCAGTTCGACTTCCTGCAACGGCAGCAGCGCCTCGCGCCACACCACCTGCACCGGCGTGCTCAGGCCTTCCCAGAGCACCGCCGTGCGCAGAATGTCGTGGCGCGCCATGACCGCGCGCAGTGCTGTGGCGAAGGCCTCGACGCGCTCAAGACTGTCGAACGCCAGCTGCGATTGCAGTAGGTACGGGTCGCCCTGCGCGGCGGTGATGTGGTGGTAGAGAATGCCCTCCTGCAACGGTGCCAGCGGATAAATGTCCTGCACGTTGGCCGCGCCGCCCGGGACGCTGGCAACGATCCGCTCGATCTCTGCCTGCTGCAGTTGCAGCAGCGGCAGCATCGCCGGGGTGATGTGCGTGCAATCGGCGGCGATGCGATTGGCCGGCACCTCGACTTCGCGGCCGCTGCCGACCGAAGCGGCCAGTGCCGCCAGGGTCGGCTGACTGAACAGCACGCGCACGTCACTGCTCAAATCGAGCTGACGCATGCGTTCGATCAGAATCACCGCCAGCAACGAATGCCCGCCCAGTTCGAAAAAGTGGTCGTGACGCCCGACCCGCTCGACTTGCAGCACCTCTGCCCAGATCTGCGCCAGCGCGACTTCGACCTCACCTTGCGGCGCTTCGTATTCGCGGCGGATCAAATCGTCCGGCCCGGGAACCGGCAATGCCCTGCGGTCCACTTTGCCATTGGCGGTCAGCGGCAGCGCCGGCAGACGCACGTAGGCGCTCGGCAGCATGGCGCTGGTCAGGCGGGTTTTCAGGTACGCGTGCAACTGGTTGATATCCAGCGGCGTGTGCTCGGTGAACCAGGCCAACAACTGCCCGTCGCGCACCAGCATCACGGCTTCGCGCACCGCCGCGTGGCTGGCGAGTGCGCTTTCGATTTCCCCCGGTTCGATGCGCACGCCACGGATTTTCACCTGATCGTCGTTGCGACCGAGATATTCCAGGTGGCCGTCGGCGCGCCAGCGTGCGAGGTCGCCGGTGCGATACATGCGCGCCCCGGGTTCACTGCTGAACGGATCGCGCAGGAAGCGTTCGGCGCTCAGGTCGGCGCGGTTCAGGTAGCCGCGGGCCACCCCGACCCCGCCGACGTACAACTCGCCGGGCACACCCGGCGGCAGCGGTTGCTGTTGCTCGTCGAGCAGATACACGGCGGCGTTGCTCACGGGTTTGCCGATGTGCAGCGCCTGCCCGGCGTCGATACGCCCGGAGGTCGCCACCACCGTGGCTTCGGTCGGGCCGTAGTTGTTGATCACCGCGAACGATTGCTGGCGCGGGAACTGGCGCAGGCGATCGCCACCGATCAGCAGCGTGCGCAAGGTCGGGTGATCGAGCTGTCGGCTGAAGGCGTATTCGGCGATCGGGGTTGGCAAAAAGCTGACATCCAGCGGTTGCGCACGCCACCAGGCGAGCAGCGCATCGATGTCTTCGCTGCCATCGCTGACGGGTGCCAGGTGCAGGGTCGCGCCCACGCACAGCGCCGGCCAGACTTCCCAGGCCATCGCATCAAAACCGAACCCGGCGAGGCTCGAGGTATGGCTGCCGGCATGCAGATCGAAGGCGTCGGCGTGCCAATCCACCAGATTGCACAGGGTCCGGTGCTCGACCATCACCCCTTTGGGCAGGCCGGTGGAGCCGGAGGTGTAAATCACGTAGGCGAGGTTTGCCGGGGTCAGCCCGGGTATCCTGGGCGTGTCGATGTGGCTGACCGGCCAGGTCGGCTGATCCAGCTCGATCACCGGCACCTGCAGCGCCGGCAGATGCCCGCGCAATGCGCTCTGGGTCAGCACCGCCAGCGGCGCGCTGTCCTCCAGCAGGTAGTTCAGGCGCTCGACTGGATGCGCCGGGTCGAGCGGCACATACGCGGCGCCGGCCTTGAGAATCGCCAGCAGCCCGACCAGTGTGTCGAGCCCGCGCCGGGCGATGATCGCCACCCGCTCGTCCGGGCGCACACCGAGATCGAGCAGATGATGGGCGAGCGCGTTGGCGCGCTGATTGAGCTCGGCATACGTCAGGCATTGCCCTTGCTGCACCGCCGCCTGCGCGTGCGGGTGTTGCGCGGCCTGCGCCTCGATACGTTGCTGGATCGTGGTCACGCTCGGGTAGTCCACCCGCGTCGCATTCCATTGGTGCAGCCGCGCGATTTCCGCAGGCGTGCTCAGGCTGAACGCCGCCACGGGCAGGTTCATGGCCTCCAGCCCTTGTTCGAGAATCAACAGCCAGCGCTCGGCCAGGGCCTGGATTTCATCGGCGCTGAAATACGCCTCGCGGTAGATCAGGTACAGGCGCGCGTCGTCGTGCGTCAGGTTGCTCAGCAGGTGCACCGCCAGCGGCGTGGCCTCTTCCAGGTTGGAAGCCTTGTTGATCCGTCCCAACGCCTCACCGTAACGGTAATCGTGCGTGCCCTGCTCGTAGGAGACCGTCAGTTCGAACAGCTGCGAACGGTCCTCACGCAGTAGGCCGAGGGCGCGGTTCATCTCGCTCAACGGGAAGCGCTGATGCCTGAAATCCTTTTTCAGTTCATCGCGGATCGCCCTGATCAGTTCACCGAATGTCTGTTCACGGCCAAACCCCATGCGTACCGGACTGATCTGCGCGAACAGCCCAAGGGTGGATTTGAATCGCGCACCGGAGCGATTGAGGATCGGCAGGCCCACCACCCATTCGTCACGCTGCGCGGTGCGGCTGAAATACACGTGCAGCGCCGCCAGCAGCACGTGGAACGCCGAGGCACCACACTCGCGGGCTACCTGTTTCATGCGCTCGTGCAGCAGCGCCGGCAAGGGTTGCGCAAACGCCTGGGTCTGCGTGGCCGTGCCGGCATGATGCCGCGGCAGCAAAAGCGGTTCGGGCAACTGCCGGTACTTGTCCAGCCAATATGCGCGGTCCTGCGCATAACGCGGCGATGCGTAATAGCGCATATTGTCTTCGATGAAGTCGATGTAAGACGGCGCCGAGGCCGGTGCCGGTTGGCCGTGCGCCAGGGTGTTATAGATTTCGTCCAGCGACTTGAGCATCTCGCCAAAACCCCAGCCATCGACGATCAAGTGATGGGCCAGAATCGACAACCAATGCCGCTGTTCGTCGAGGCGGATCAGCAGAAAACGGAACAACGGCCCGCCATCGAGCACAAAGGGCTGGTCGATGCGCTGCTGAATCAAGGCCCGCGCAACCGCCTCCGGATCAGCGTGTGCCGACACATCGTGAATCGGCATGGGTGCCGGCAATGCGTGGGCGAAACGCTGTAATGGCAAGCCATCGGCACCCGCACCCGGCAGCAGGATCGTGCGCATCGCGTCATGCCGTGCCACCAGGCCTTCGAGCGCCGCCTGCATGCGTTCCGGGTCGAGCGGCCCGGTCAGTTCCAGATACCCACCGATGTTGTACAACGGCGAATCACCGCGACTCAGCTGATCCAGCCAGATGTCCAGTTGCGCAGCGGTCAGGGGGTACATCGGGGGCGATGCGGACGGGGTGTCCACCGCAGAGGCAGAAATAGGCGGCATAAGGTCCTTCTCATGTAATTTTGCGCCTATTCAAGCATCGGCCCCGACGCCGACATGACACGTGAAACCCGGACAACCCGGCCCGCGCACGGGCCTGTCAGCCCCTGTTGCACTTGATCGGGTCGGAAGTTTGTAAAAGTTCGGACAGGAAACGCTGAAAAACTTGTAGGAAAAATGCCACACGCCAGCGCTGCCATCGACCAGCGCAGCGAGCGCATAAAAACGTAACTTCCCCGGTTTTCAGGCCTTTGCAGTGACCGAACAGTCACGCCAAGCGCGGCATCTGTACCAAACACCGTCAGAAGCCCGGCGCCAACATTCAGAAATGATGGCACTTTGTGTCCCCGGTTTCCCCTACAGACGTAGGACAAAACCATAGGCTTAAATCCCGCCCCAGATCAGCTTCAAGGAGAAACGACGGCGTGGGCGGCTTTTGCATAAACAGCGGACGACTCGGTGATGACTCTGAACCAGGGATGACAAGGATATGAATCTGACCGGCAGCATTCGCAACATGGAAAACCCGCATTTCTACTGGCAACTGGGGGAACTGATTGCCAGCACCGGCGACGATCATTTCGCCAGCAACCTGTTCCAGTTGGTCGACACACTGGTGCCGGTCAACCGCGTCGATCTCAGCGAATGGACGCTGGACGAGCGTCAGGCCAGCGTGGTCGAGATCAAGGCGCTGGGCAGCGCCGGCCTGCCACAGACCTTTCCCCCACCGGATCCGTTGAAGACCCCGGACGATCATCCGTTGTTGCAGAAGATGATCGAGATGAATGACTCACTGCTGATTCAACTCAAAGCCTCGCTCCAGCCCCGACATCCGCAGCACAGCGTGCACCAGTGCAATTTGGTATCGCGCACCTCCAACCGCCGTTGTGTCATCTCGTTCTATCGGCCGCACACGCAGCGGGTGTTTTCGCTGCCCGAGCTGTCGTTTCTCAAAAGCCTGTCCGACACCCTGCTGCCATTGATCGAACGCCACGCGCACCTGAGTCGGCAGATCATCACCAGACAGCCGCGCCTGCCGCTGGCCGATCTGGAACAGGCGCCGTTGCAGCAGGTGTTCGATGAGCGTCTGGCGCTGGGCGGCATCGTCCTGTCGGCCCGGGAGAAAGAAGTCTGCCTCGGCCTGCTGACCGGAGGCACCGTGCCGCAACTGGCGGAGAAGCTTCGGGTCAAGAGCAGCTCGGTCGAGACCTACCTCAAGCGCGCGACCGCCAAGCTCGGGGTCAGCGGACGGCATGGTCTGGCGCGGTGGATGGCCGGGGCCTGAGCCCAGCCTCATCGATCAGGATTTTCCATTGGGCTGAGGGATTCAGTGCCCTGGCCCGACCGTGCCGACAGCGGCACGCCTTTTTTTGCACGAGAGCGTTCGATGTTGCGCATGTCCCTGTTGTCCTTGGCCGTCCTGCTGGCCGGTTGTTCGTTGATTCCCGAGTACCAGCGCCCTGCTTCACCGAGCGCGGCGCAGTATCCGCAAGGTGCCGTTTACCCGTCGCAGACACAGCCTGCACCGCGCACTGAAGACTGGCGCACGCTGTTCAACGACCCGGCGCTGCAACAGTTGATCGAAAGCGCACTGGTGAACAATCGCGACCTGCGGGTGGCGGCGCTGAACGTCGAGGCGTTTCAGGCGCAGTACCGGATCCAGCGCGCCGACCTGCTGCCGGCGGTGTCGGCCAACGCCAGCGAATCGCGCCAGCGCATGCCACCCAGCGTGACGCGCAGCAAAGCGCTGATCAATTCGACCTACGCGGTGAATCTCGGCGTCAGTGCCTATGAACTGGATTTCTTCGGCCGGGTGCGCAGCCTCAGCGAGCAGGCGCTGCAAACCTGGCTGGCGACCGAACAGGCACGGCGCAGCGCCGAGTTGAGTCTGGTGGCCAACGTCGCCAATGCCTACCTGACCTGGCGCGCCGATCAGGAGTTGCTCGAACTGACCCGGCAGACCCTGGCCGCCGATGAACAGAGCCTGCGCCTGACCACGCGCAACCGCGACGCCGGCAAGTCTTCCGCGCTGGAGCAGGCGCAGGCGAGGACCAGCGTCGACAGTTCCCGGGCTAATCTGGCGCGCTATCAACGTCAGGTGGCGCAGGACCTCAACAGCCTGACGTTGCTGGTCGGCGCGCAGGTGCCCGCAACGTTGCCGGCGCAGCCACTGTCCAGCGAACTGGTGCAGCAACTGCCGGCCGGGTTGCCGTCGGACCTGCTGCAACGACGCCCGGACATTCTGCAGGCCGAATACAAACTCAAGGCGGCCAACGCCAATATCGGCGCGGCGCGGGCAGCGTTTTTTCCCAGCGTGAGCCTGACCGCCAACGCCGGCACCTCCAGCCGCGATTTGTCCGGACTGTTCGGCGCCGGCTCCGGTGCCTGGACCTTCCAGCCGCAGATCAACCTGCCGATCTTCAACGCCGGCAGCCTGCGCGCGAGTCTGGATTACTCGAAGTTGCAGAAGGATGTGGCCGTCGCCGAATACGAGAAATCGATTCAAACCGCGTTTCAGGAAGTCGCCGACGGACTGGCGGCGCGCAGCACCTATCAGCAGCAATTGCAGGCACAGCGTGATCTGGTGCAGGCCACACAGGATTACTACAACCTGGCGCAGCGCCGTTATCAGAACGGCGTCGACAGCAGCCTGGTGTTTCTCGATGCGCAACGCTCACTGTTCAGTTCGCAGCAGGGTTTGATCACCGATCGACTGGCGCAGCTGGTCGCCGAGGTCAATCTGTACACCGCGCTGGGCGGCGGCTGGCGGGCTGATGAGGCGACCATTCAGTAAGCACCCGTCACTTTTTCTTACACCTTTTGTCGCCCGATCCGACGCTGTCCGGCGATCGGAAACCGATGCGCCGGCTCAGTTTGCTATCATGCGCCGCTTTTACGGTTAACCCCCCGCCGGTCCTGCCGACTGACGGGCTGCAAAAGGCGGTATTAGATGACGGCTTTGTTGACTCGCCGCAAGGTGCTTGCGGGAATGGGCGTGCTGGGCCTGGGCCTGCTCGCCGGCTGCGACACTCGCGGCCAACTGTCGTACAAGTACGGCAAGGATCTGAGTGACAAGATCCTCGGACGCACCTTCAAGCTGAAGAACACCGACGGCGAAACCATGACGCTGTCGAGCTTTCGCGGCATGATGCCGATGATTTTCTTCGGCTTCACTCAATGCCCGGCCGTGTGCCCGACCACCCTCGCCCGCGCGGCGCAGATCAAGAAGCTGATGGGCAAGGACGGCGACCGTCTGCAGGTGATTTTCATCACCCTGGACCCGGAACGCGACACGCCGCAGATCCTCGACGCCTACGTCAAAGCTTTCGACCCGAGCTTCGTCGCACTGTACGGCACGCTGGAAGAAACCCAGGCCACCGCCAAGGAATTCGACGTGTTCTACGAGAAGGTGCCGGCGGGCGACACCTACACCATCTCCCACACGTCCACCAGTTACGTCTACGACTCGCGCGGCCAGCTGCGCGTGGGTCTGTCTGTATCGCTTTCGGCACAAGAGTGCACGGAAGATTTGCTCACCGTTATGGAGGTCTGCTGATGCACCCCGTTCTGAACAACATCAAACGCGCCGTTTTCGGTATGTCGCTGCTGGGCCTGGCTTTTCAAGTCTCGGCCCAGACCAAGGTCGACGACGCCTGGGTGCGTGCGACCGTGCCGACCCAAATGGCCAGCGGCGCGTTCATGACCGTCACCGCCGACAGCGACAGCAAACTGCTGAGCGTTGCCTCGCCAGTGGCCAAGGATGTGCAGATCCACGAAATGTCGATGAAGAACGATGTGATGAGCATGGGCCCGGTGAAATCAGTCGACCTGCCGGCCGGCAAAGCGGTCAAGTTCGACCCGAACGGCTACCACGTGATGCTGATGGGCCTGACCGGCCAGCTCAAGGAAGGCGAGAACGTGCCACTGACCCTGACTGTGGAAAACGCCAAGGGCGAGAAAGAGACGGTTGAAGTGAAAGCCCAAGTGCGTGCGCTGACCACTATGGAAGGCCACGATCACAGCAAGATGCATTGATCTGACTTTGCGGCAATAAAAAGGGGCGGCCTGATCGATGATCAGGTCGCCCCTTTTTTTTGCGCGTTACGCGTCTCGCGCAATTGCCAGCGAATCACTGTCCTGCTTCTTCAAATCCAACTGTGCAGTCATTCGAGGATTTCGCGCCAGCAACCGCTTGATCCTGCCCCGCGATGCTTGACGCAAATAACGCTTGCTCAACTTCTCCAGGTGCAGGTCCAGACCACTGACCAGAAGCATTTTGCGTTTGGCGCTCTCGGCCTTCAGCAGGTAGTAGACGACCAATCCCGCCGGCGCGCCCCACCAGTTGAAGAACGCCCCCGCGACTGCCGAGGTCGCCAGGCAGGCAACATACGGGAGGCTGACCGGGATGCGATGAATGAATTCTTCGTGAAGCACTTTCCCCTCCGACAGCGGCGTGAGCCGACCCTCGCAGTGGTTGAACACACAGACCGCGCTCTTGTGTTCGCCACCCGGCAGGCAACCGTAGAGCACCGAGATCTCTTCGCCCCGCTTGACCGGCAGATGCTTGTTGAACAGATCCAGCGGCAGATCACCCTGTGGAGTCCTGACCCAATACCGATCCTGATACTCGCCGGCAGGCATCAAAAACCGTTCATGGCGAACCATCGTTCCTCTGAAATCACCGAACTCGATGACGACCTTTCCACTTGTGAACGCTTGCATGGCTATTCCTGACATGTCGTCTTCAACGCTTTCGAGCCAATGCGTCACGCACACTTTCTCGGGACATCCCCGAGCTGGACCGCGCCACGGCTTGATCCACTGGCGCCTGTGCCAGCGATTTCTTGCGCTTTGCCACCTGACGCCAGTGATAGCCGAAGTACCCGGCGGCAATGAAGAACCCCGGCCAGCCTGCAACCGCGCCGACAACGATCCACAGCCCGAGGGTGATCAGCACGGATTTCGAGGTGAACAGCTTCAGGCTGTCATCCACGGGTACCGTTTCAACCAGCGTCTGCTGCGCCAGCGGCATCTGCTGCACCCCATCCAGATCAAAGCGCAATGAGAAGTCCGCACCCGGTACCTGGACATTTATTTGATTGCCTTCAGCGGTGTGCACCCGAACTTCGCCATTGACCACCGACACCGAGCTGAAACTGATCTGGGTTTCGTGGTGAATCTCGCCGTTGACCAAGGTCACGACCGTTCGTTGTTCGCCTTTAGGGGTGTCGCGCATGTCGATTCCTTGAGCATTCCACGTCGGACGACGTGCAAAGGGAAAGTCCGTTGGGCTCGAATGCTACTGAGTGGCCATTAGGCTGTCCAGAAACGCGGCCAGTGTGGTCCCTCGACGGCGGACCTTAAACAGTCTGAAACAATAAATCCGCCCTGAAAACCTCGCCTGCTATTCGCCGCTATCGGGCTGACATGAACGCCAGTCACGGCTTCAAGCCTTGTACCGCGCCTGCGCGAAGCGGAGCAGCCACGCGTTTAAAAGGGCGATCAGACAGTCCACCCTTGGTATCATCGCGCACACTTTTATGACGGTTTGATGGCTGGAAGGTCTTTTTTGTGAGCGTTCTTTTTCGTTGGCTGCGGCAGCCGCATGCCCGCCTGTTTTCCCTGATTCTGCTGGTGCTGATCGTGCCGGTGTGCCTGCGCGCGGCATTGGGCTGGTCGTCGCCGCCGGGTTATTTGTCGGACCTGGCGATCGGCAGCCTGCTGGTGGTGTTGCTGCATCGCCGTGCGTGGTGGCTGGCGTTGCCGTTGCTGCTGTTCTGGGGGCTGCTGGCGGTGGCGACGGCGGAATTGGTCAGCGCCGTCGGCCGACTGCCGAACCCTGCCGACCTGCATTACCTGATTGACCCGCAGTTCGTGGAAAACTCCACTGGTGGCGGCCTCGCCCATCCTGCGCTGGGGATCGCCTTGCTATTGGCGCTGAGCCTGTGGCTGCTGACCCGTTTCGCCAATCGGAGCCAAACCGCGCCTGCCCTGCCCCGTGCGGTGTGGGCCGCGCCGGCGCTGCTGTTCGTCGCGCACTGGGGCGTGCAAAACCAGTGGCCGAGCGAGGAAGATCCATGGCGCCTGTACAACCTGCCGCATCAGTTGCTCGCCTCGCAAGTCGCCGATCTGCAGTTGCAGGCCGAGGAATGGCTGGACGGTGACGTCGAAGAGCCCGCACCACAGATGGCCGGGCTGACCGATCTGGACCTCAACGGGCACAAACTGCTGGCCGCACCGGGTCAAGCGCGCAACGTGCTGATCATCGCGCTGGAAGGCATTCCCGGCGCCTACATCCGCGCCAACCGCGAGGCCATCGGCAGCCATTATCAGGAAGACCTGATGCCCAACCTCAGCCGCTGGGCCGAGCGCGGCATGAACACCCCGGATTACGTGCTGCACACTCATCAAACCATTCGCGGCCTGTACGCCATGCTCTGTGGCGATTACGACAAACTCAACAACGGCACGCCCAAGGGCGTGGAAATGCTCACTCAGCACGAACGCAATCAGGCGTGCCTGCCGGCGCAACTGCGCCAGCACGGCTTCAGCACCCACTATCTGCAAGGCGCGGGTCTGCGCTTCATGGCCAAAGACAAGATCATGCCGCACATCGGTTTCGATGCGACCCATGGCCTGGAATGGTTCAGCAACGCCAACTACCTGGAGTTCCCGTGGGGCAAGGATGACAAGGCGTTCTTCGAAGGTGCGCTGGATTACGTCGGCCAACTGAAGAAGCAGAAGCAACCGTGGATGCTCACCCTGCTGACCGTCGGCACGCACCAGCCCTACTCCGCGCCGGAAGAATACCTGGAGCGCTACGACACACCGAAGCAGGCCGCCGTCGGTTATCTCGACGATGCACTGGAGCAGTTCCTCAGTGGTCTCGAACGTCAGGGCGTGCTGAAAGACACACTGGTGGTGATCACCTCGGACGAATCCCACGGCATCGATGGCGTGCGCCTGGCGTCGTCCTGGGGCTTCAACCTGACCCTGGCGCCGGAGCACGAGCAACTGCCGCGACTGAATGCCGGGGTGTACGGTCATGTCGATCTGAGCGCGTCGATCCTCGACTATTTCGACTTGCCGGTGCCGTCGGCGTTGAGCGGCCGTTCGCTGTTTCGCGACTACGATACCGGACGCGAAATCATGTCCTACACCAACGGCAAACTGCGCTACCACAACGGCCAGGGGATTTTCTCCGAGTGCGACATGCCGCGCCGTTGCCGCTACTACCAAAGCGCCGGTTTCATCGCCGACAGCGCCACTTTCAAGGGCAACGAAAGCAGCCAGCAGGCCCGGCAGATTGCGGCGCGCGCCATGGCGCTGGACCTGTCGTTGCTGCGCACGCCACTCAATCAGCGTTACCAGTTCGGCAGCAACAACGTCATCCCGCTGCAGGCGCAGATCAAGGATGACTGGGCCGACAACCTGATCGGCGCGCAATACCTGGAAATGCCCAAGGGCTCGCACACCCGCGTACGCCTGACCGTGCGCTCGGTGGATCCGCAGCAGGCGGCGTACATTCAGCTCAAGGCCAAGGAGTTCGAACAGGACGTGCAACTGGGCCTGCCGACGGAGATGGTCGCCACGGCGGATCAACCGCTGGAGATGGATTTCAGCTTCGACAACCCGAAACAGCGCAAGGCCTTCTCGTTCCATTTGCTGGGTTATGGGCTGGGCGCGGTCGAGGTCACGGATTTCAGTGTGATCACTGAGTTGCCGGGGCAGGAAGATCCGCTGGATGCGCTGCCGGATGATGACACTGCGCAATCGAGCTGATGCCCCCGTGTAGGAGCTGCCGCAGGCTGCGATCTTTTGATCTTGATCTTGAAAAAACAAAATCAAAAGATCGCAGCCTGCGGCAGCTCCTACAGGGGGAAGTGTTAACAGGTCAACTCATCAGAACGTTGTGCGCAACCCCACCTGAATGCTGCGCCCTTCGGCCGGCGCGATGTCGCGCAGGATTGAACTGGCGTAGCGCACGGTCTGGTTGGTCAGGTTCTCGGCGTTGACGAAGGCCAGCCATTTGCTCTGGCCGACATCAAAGTGATAACCCACATTGGCGCCCAGCGTGGTGTAGCCATCGGTGCTGCTTTCGTTGGCCGGCACCCGATGCTGCGAGCTGGCGTGTTCAATGTCGATCCGCGCCTGCCAGCGATCCAGTTCCCACAGCAGACCGCTGTTCAAGCGCAGCGGCGCGATGCGCGGCAGGTCTTCACCGGTGTCGAGGTTCTTGGCGCGGGTGTAGTCGCCTGACAGTTCCAGGGCAAATTTGCCATAGGCATTTTCGCCAAGCGTCCAGCGATCCTGCGCCTCTATGCCGCTGAAACGCGCGCGCACGCCCGAGTAGGTGTATTCGGGAATGCCACCGGCGTCCTCCTCGCCTTCGTCATTCAGTGTTCGGCCGGTGCCGAGCAAGCCGATGTAGTTGGAAAAGTGGCTGTAGAACACGCCGACACTGCCTTTGTGCGTACCGTTATCGAAACGCAGCGCGAGGTCGCTGGACACGGCTTTTTCTTTCGACAGCCCGGCGTCGCCGACTTCATAGGTGCCGGTCGCGACGTGCGCGCCGTTGGCGTACAACTCATAGAACGTCGGCGCGCGTTCGGTGTAGCCCAATGTGGCGGCGACCGACCAGATGGGCGTCAGCGTGTACACCGCGCCGGACGACAGGCTGCCGGCGGTGAAACGGCTGGAGCGATCAGCGTTGGCGAAGCGCTCGTTGCCTTTTGCGTCCGGGTCGACCGTGGTGTGCTCCAGTCGACCGCCGAGGGTGAACAGCAGCCTATCGGTGGCCTGCAGTTCTTCCAGAACGAACAGCGCGCCGGCGTTGGTATCGGTCTGCGGCACAAACGCCTCTTCGCCCAGCGCCGAGAATTCGTTGCGACTGACCTGAGCACCGATCACCCCGTTGAACGGCCCCAGCGGCTGATGCCGGGCCTCGACCCGTGCTTCGTAACCCTTGTTCTTGAACGTGGTGCCGACCTCACCGCCCTCGATTTCCCGATGCTCGTAATCGGTGTAACCGGCGTCGAGTTTGATCGAGCTGAACGGGCCGTCGAGGTTGCGGATTTCCGAGGCAAACGCGTAATGCTCCTGTTGCATGCGAATGCGCACATCGTCTTCGGCGGGTGAGCCGTAGTTCGAATCGTAATTGCTGTAGGACAGACCGGCGTAACCGTCATCCCAGGTGTAGGAACCGCCGACGGCACCGCCGTCCTGCCGACCGTCGCTGTTGGCCAGCCGATGCTTGCGCGAATCGCCATCGTCGTCGGCCCGTGCAGCGCCGGTCCTGGCGTAACCGGGAATCTTCAGATCGTTGAACTCACGGGCGCTGGCATCCAGATGCAAGGCGAACGCACCGTTACCGGCTTCCAGTTTCCCCGCGCTGCTGCGGGTGGTGTCGGCGCCGCCGTAGCGTAACTCGCCGGCGCCGTGGATGCCGTCGATGGCCTCGGTGGGAATGCGGTTATCGAAGGTGTTGACCACCCCGCCGATTGCGCTGCCGCCATACAACAGCGCCGCCGGGCCACGGACGATTTCGATACGCTCGACGTTGACCGGATCCAGCGGCACCGCGTGATCGTACGACAGCGACGAGGCATCGAGCGCGCCGACGCCGTTACGCAGGAGGCGAATACGATCACCGTCCTGGCCGCGAATGATCGGCCGACTCGCGCCCGGGCCGAAATACGACGAGGACACGCCGGGTTGCTTGTTCAGGGTCTCACCGAGGCTGCCCTTCTGCTGCAACGTAAGGTCGTCGCCACTGAGGACGGTCGAGGGCGATGCCAGGGTCTGGCTGCCCAGCGGATTAGCGGTGATGACTTGCGGTTGCAGCTCGAGCGTTTCGGCGGCGAATGCCGGCGAGGCAAGCAGCAGCGCGGCGGCCAGAGGAGTCAGGCGTCGTTGACGGGGCTGGGAACGGGCAGGCATTTCAGAACTTCCATGAGCAGAAAAGAAAGAATCGCTGCCGGCCTTTTGCTGATTACGCCGGCAGAAACAGCATGAAATCTTTTTTATGTTATACAATAACATTTCTTTCTGTCATCACGATTCTGCCAATCTGTTTTGCAGCAAGCGCTCAAGGACGCGGTTTGCGACTTCAATCTGCGGTGCAGGCGACCTGCACAACGGCATGAATCCCCTGAAAGACTGCGGCTATCAGCCCCCAATAGTCGGCCTATTAGCTGACTGCCCGACTCGGGTCTAGCCTTACTAGTCCGAAGTCGGCACGAGCCGGCCGTAGAAGACCTGATAAGGACCCGAACATGGCAAACGAATCGAAATGCCCGTTCAACCACGCCGCCGGTGGTGGTACGACGAACCGTGACTGGTGGCCGAATCAACTGAACCTGAAGATCCTCAGCCAGCACTCGCCCAAGTCCGATCCGCTGGGCAAGGACTTCGACTACGCCAAAGCCTTCAAAAGCCTGGACTTCCAGGCGCTCAAACAAGACCTGCGCGCACTGATGACCGATTCCCAGGACTGGTGGCCGGCCGACTTCGGCCACTACGGTCCACTGTTTGTGCGCATGGCCTGGCACAGCGCCGGCACCTATCGCACCGCCGATGGCCGTGGGGGCGCCGGGTCCGGGCAACAGCGTTTCGCCCCGCTCAACAGCTGGCCGGACAACGTCAGCCTCGACAAGGCGCGGCGCCTGCTGTGGCCGATCAAACAGAAATACGGACGAAACATTTCCTGGGCCGACCTGATCGTCCTCACCGGCAACGTCGCACTGGAATCGATGGGCTTCAAGACCTTCGGTTTCTCCGGCGGCCGCCCCGATGTGTGGGAGCCGGATGAAGACGTGTATTGGGGTTCGGAGCACGAATGGCTGGGCGGCGACAGCCGTTACGGCAAAGACAAGTCGGCCATGCAGGAACCCGGTGACGGCACACTGGTGGCCGAACCGGATCTGCATGGCAAAGAGGAAAGTCGCACCGATCAGGGCGAACGCAATCTGGAAAACCCGTTGGCCGCCGTGCAGATGGGCCTGATTTATGTGAACCCGGAAGGCCCTGAAGGCAATCCCGATCCGGTCGCATCGGGGCGCGATATCCGCGAAACCTTCGGCCGCATGGCCATGAACGATGAAGAAACCGTGGCCCTGATCGCGGGTGGTCACGCCTTCGGCAAAACCCACGGCGCCGGCCCTGCCGACAATGTCGGGCCTGAGCCGGAAGCGGCCGGGCTGGAGGAACAAGGCCTCGGCTGGCGCAACGCGTTCGGCACCGGCAAGGGCGCCGACACCATCACCAGCGGCCTCGAAGTGACCTGGACCACCACCCCGACCCAATGGAGCAACAATTACCTGGAAAACCTGTTCGGCTTCGAGTGGGAACTGTTCAAGAGCCCGGCCGGTGCGCACCAGTGGAAACCGAAAAACGGCGCCGGGGCTGGCACCGTGCCGCATGCACATGATCCGAGCAAGAAACTCTCGCCGACCATGCTTACTTCCGACCTGGCGCTGCGCTTCGACCCGATCTACGAACCGATCGCGCGACGCTTCCTGGCTAACCCGGATCAACTGGCGGACGCCTTCGCCCGCGCCTGGTACAAGCTGATCCATCGGGACATGGGCCCGCTGTCGCGCTACCTCGGCCCGGAACTGCCCAACGAGGAACTGTTGTGGCAAGACCCGATTCCTGACGCCACTCACCCGCTGATCGACAACAACGATGCCGCAGCGCTGAAAAGCAAAGTGCTGGCGTCCGGCCTCTCGGTGTCACAACTGGTGTCCACCGCGTGGGCTGCAGCATCGACGTTCCGCGGTTCCGACAAGCGTGGCGGCGCCAATGGCGGGCGTCTGCGTCTGGCGCCGCAGAAGTTCTGGCAGGCCAACCAGCCGGAGCAACTGGACAAAGTGCTGAAAACCCTCGAAGGCATTCAGAACGAGTTCAATAGCGGTTCATCCGGGAAGAAAGTTTCGCTGGCGGACCTGATCGTGCTGGCGGGTAATGCCGGGGTCGAGCAAGCGGCGAAAAACGCCGGGCACTCGGTGTCTGTGCCGTTCAACCCAGGGCGCACGGATGCGACTCAGGAACAAACCGACGTCGAGTCGTTTGGTTTCCTCGAGCCGATTGCCGATGGGTTCCGCAACTACAGCAAGGGCAAATACACCGTGTCGGCCGAAGCGCTGCTGATCGACAAGGCGCAACTGCTGACCCTCTCCGCGCCGGAAATGACCGTGCTGGTCGGTGGTCTGCGGGTATTGGGGGCCAACGTCGGACAAAGCCGGCATGGCGTGTTCACCACTCGCCCTGAAACGCTGACCAATGACTTCTTCACCCACCTGCTGGACATGGGTGTGGAGTGGAAACCGACGTCACCGGCAGCGGACGAGTTCGAAGGACGCGAACGTAAGACCGGCAGCGTGAAATGGACGGCGACGCGAGTCGATCTGGTGTTTGGTTCCAACGCGATTCTGCGGGCGCTGGCCGAGGTGTATGCGAGTGCTGATGCGAACGAACAGTTCGTGAAGGACTTCGTGGCGGCGTGGGCCAAGGTGATGGACCTGGATCGGTTTGACCTGAAATAACGCAATAAACTGTAAGAGCTGCGGCACGCTGCGATCTTTTGATTCTGATCTTGAAAAATCAAAGTCAAAAGATCACAGCGTGCCGCAGCTCCTACGGGGTTTGGTGTTTGCCTGAGAGATTGATCAGGCGAGTTTTACGCCAAACTCTTGCTCACCACTTCGTACACGTCACTCGACAACTGCCCCGATGCCAGAATCCGCTCCAGCTCGCCTTTCATCAACGCCTGACGGGCGCTGTCGTATTTGCGCCAGCGGGTCAGTGGCGCCAGTTGGCGTGAAGCGATCTGCGGATTGAAACCGTTCAGTTCGATCACCAGATCCGCGAGGAAGCGATAGCCCGAACCGTCGGCGGCGTGGAAGTTGATCAGGTTCTGCCCGGCAAACGCACCGACCAGTGCGCGGACCTTGTTCGGGTTCTTGATGTTGAACGCCTTGTGCTGCATCAAGGCTTTCACGCGCTCCAGACCACCGGGCAACGTGCTGCCGGCCTGCACGCTGAACCACTGATCCATGACCAGCGGGTTGTCCTTGAAGTGCTCGGCGAAGCTCGCCAGTGCCAGGGCCTTCTGCTCTTCGAACGGCGAGTTGACCAGTACGGCCAGCGCAGTCAGGCGCTCGGTCATGTTGTCGCTGTTTTCGAACTGCTCAAGGGTCGCGGCCAACACCTCCGGCTTGCCGCTGAGCATCAGGTACGACAGCGCAATGTTCTGCAGCGCACGACGAGCGAAGTGCTCGGCCTCGGCCACATACGGCGTTTGCCTGGAGAGGTCGCGGTTGGCCTGATAACGCAGCCACAGCGCTTCGAACAGGTTGTCCGCCAGTTGCTTGCGGGCAAATTCGCGAGCGTTGTGGATCGCCTCGACATCCGCCACTTCACTGATTTCGGTCAGGTAGGCTTCGCTTGGCAGCGAGAGCATTTCGGCCACCATGGCCTGATCCAGCGACTCGTCGGACAGCACGGTTTTCAGCGCCGAGATCAGACGCGGATCGAGCACCAGGCTCTCGCCCTTCTGCTGCTGGGCGATCAGTTCTTGCAGGACCTGCACCGACAGTTGCTGACCGGCATCCCAGCGGTTGAAACCATCGCTGTCGTGCTGCATCAGGAACATCAACTGGTCACGGTTGTACGGGAAGCTCAGCTTCACCGGCGTCGAGAAGCCACGCAGCAACGAGGGCAGCGGGTGTTCGGCGATGTCGACGAAGGTGAAGGTCTGCTCGGCTTCGGTCACCGAGATCACGCGGCTGGTACCTTGCGCCGACGCTTCACCGGCCAGACGCAGGGCAATCTCGTTGCCTTTGCTGTCGAGCAGACCGAGTTCGACCGGGATCACGAACGGCAGTTTTTCCACCTTGTCCGGGGTTTCCGGGCAGCTCTGGCGGAAGGTCAGGCTGTAGGTGTTCGCCGCCGCGTCGTAGGACTCGCTCACCGCCAGACGCGGTGTGCCGGCCTGGCTGTACCAGCGCTTGAACTGGGTCAGGTCGACACCGTTGGCGTCTTCCATGGCCTTGACGAAATCGTCGCAGGTCACGGCCTGGCCGTCGTGGCGTTCGAAGTACAGGTCACTGCCCTTGCGGAAGCCTTCAGCGCCGAGCAGGGTGTGGATCATGCCGACCACTTCCGAGCCCTTTTCGTACACGGTCAGGGTGTAGAAGTTGGAGATCTCGATGAAGCTGTCCGGACGCACCGCGTGGGCCATCGGGCCGGCATCTTCGGCGAACTGGTGGGTACGCAGGTACGCCACGTCCTGAATGCGCTTGACCGTGGCCGAGTTCATGTCCGAAGAGAAACCGGCGTCGCGGAATACCGTGAAGCCTTCCTTGAGCGATAGCTGGAACCAGTCGCGGCAGGTCACGCGGTTGCCCGACCAGTTGTGGAAGTATTCGTGGGCGACGATCGCCTCGACCCGCTGGTGCGCGGCATCGGTGGCGGTTTCGGCGCGGGCCAGCACGGCACTGGAGTTGAAGATGTTGAGGCCCTTGTTTTCCATCGCGCCCATGTTGAAGTCATTCACCGCGACGATCATGAAGATGTCCAGATCGTACTCGCGACCGTAGACCTCTTCGTCCCAGCGCATCGACTTCTTCAGGCTGTTCATCGCGTGCTGGCACTTGTCGATGTTTTCCGGCTCGACGTAGATGCGCAGCGCGACGTTGCGCTGGGTCATGGTGGTGAAGGTGTCTTCAACGCACCACAGATCACCGGCCACCAGCGCAAACAGGTACGCCGGCTTCATGAACGGGTCTTCCCAGGTCGCCCAGTGCCGGCCGTCTTCGCCCGGGCCGGAGGCAATCGGGTTGCCGTTGGACAGCAGCACCGGATAGCTGTGCTGCTCGGCGACCACCGTGGTGGTGAACTTGCTCATCACGTCCGGGCGGTCGAGGTAATAGGTGATCTTGCGGAAGCCTTCGGCCTCGCACTGGGTGCAGAACATCGTGCCGGACTTGTACAGGCCTTCCAGCGCGGTGTTGGTTTCCGGGTGGATTCTGACGCTGGTGTCGACCGTGAAGGAAGCGCTGGCCGGTTGCAGGGTCAGGGTGTTTTCCGTCAGTTGATAGTCGTCGGCGCCGAGTTCCTGATCGGCCAGGGTCACCGACAGCAGCTCCAGTTGCTGGCCATCAAGCACCAGCGGGGGCAGGCCCGCGCCGCGCTCGGGGTTGCGGCGCATCACCAGTTGCGCGTGGACCAGGCTGTGGTCCTCGAACAACTCGAAGGTCAGGTGCGTCTCGTCGATCAGGTACTCGGGCGCCTGATAGTCCTTCAGGTAAATCATCTTCGGTTGTTCGGTGCGCATGCTGGAATCCTTATTGATGCACGGCGAGCTGATAGGCCGTGTACTTACGAATGTTGATCACGCCGGTGTCGAAGATCAGGTACTGGCCCTTGATCCCCAGCAGCGTGCCTTCGGCAATCGGGTTCTTGTCCAGGTTGAAGCTGACGATTTTGGCCGGGTATTGCTCGACCGGATAGCGGATTTCGAGCGGTTCGACATCGGCAATCGTCTGAATCGCCTGTAGGCCGAATCGCTGTTGCAGCCCCTGCAAGCCTTCGGCACAGCTTTCAAACAACTGATCGCGGACCTGAGCCAGATCCACCGCTGCCGCGTCGCCCTTGAGCAGTGCGCGCCAGTTGGTCTTGTCTGCCACCTGACTGCGGAACAGGTCTTCGACGAAGCCCGACTGCTGACGCGTGGCGACGCGCATGATCGGCAGCGCCTGACTCGCGCCCTGATCCAGCCAGCGGGTTGGCAGTTGCGTGGCGCGGGTGATCCCGACCTTGATCCCCGACGAGTTGGCCAGATAGACCACATGATCGGTCATGCAGAACTGCTCGCCCCACGCTGGATCACGGCAGGTGCCGGCCTCGAAGTGGCAGCGTTCCGGGCTCATGATGCAGATGTCGCACTGCGCCAGTTTGGTCATGCACGGGTAGCAGTAACCCTGGCTGAAACTGGTTTTGGTCTTGCGCCCGCAATGGGTGCAATGAATTGCCCCCAGGTATTCCAGACGCACCGTGCTGCCGATCATGGGATTGACCGGCACCTCGACGTCATCCAGACGAAACGCGTATTGCACGTTCGGCCCGTCCAGGCGTGCCGACATTTTGCTGATTGCACCGCGGCCAATCTCGATCAATGGATAGCGTCCGACTTGAACAGGATGTTCGGCACTTCGATCGATTTCGACGCACATTCTTGCGGGCCCATGTAACCGGTGCGCTGGTCTTCAGGCAGGTTCTGGATTTCCCAGGCGATCATCGCCTGCAGCGACAGCTCACGCTGTTCGGCGGTGAGTTTGCCACCGTCAGACCACTTGCCGATTTCCACGGCCAGTTTCAGGCTCTCGTAGATGTCCGGGGTGATGTTCTTGATCATGTCGTTAAAAGAGGACATCTGGGTCTCCGTGCTCTTTATCTACAGAAAA
This sequence comes from Pseudomonas sp. 86_A, assembly GCF_017491705.1. Classification (NCBI taxonomy): domain Bacteria; kingdom Pseudomonadati; phylum Pseudomonadota; class Gammaproteobacteria; order Pseudomonadales; family Pseudomonadaceae; genus Pseudomonas; species Pseudomonas sp. 86_A. Next base: position 89,180 of record NZ_JAFGYS010000017.1, read on the forward strand.
TTTAAGCGGCCAGTTTACGGCGGTTATACAAACCACCCAACAAACCGGTGAAGCAACCGATGAGTAACCCGCTGACATGGGCGGCGTTGGCGATCTGGCCGAAACCGATCATCGAGACCAGCCCGGACATGCAAATCACCAGCCACACCAGCATCATCACCAGCACGCCGCGCGGCAGGCGATACGCCGGGTTCGGTGCCAGCAACTGGAAGATCCAGCAATGGCCGAGCAAGCCGTAGAGCACGCCGGACAGACCGCCGAACAGGCTCGGGCCGCTCCAGGCAAACTGCGCGTAGTTCGACACCAGGCCAAACAACAGCGTCAGGCCGAGCAGATTGATGCTGCCCTGGCGCGACTCGATTCGCCGCCCAAGCTCCCAGTACCACATGCCGTTCATGGCCAGGTGGAGGATGCCGAAGTGCAGCAGCATCGGCGTAAACAGCCGCCACCACTGCCCCGCCGCCAGACTGTCGGCCAGCGGCGTGAACTGGATGTACTCGCCGACCACGCGGAAGTCGAGGAAGGTCAGCCAGCGCACCGTCTCAAGGTTATCGCCCAGATAGGTCAGGCCACCGACCAGCAGGCTCAGCAGCAGGATCAACCCGGTGGCCTTGGCGTGTTTGAGTTGTTCGGCGAAGCTCGGACGCTTGAAGGTCGGGGCCACCGGGATGTCCAGTTGCTGATCGGGATCGCCGGCCGGGAAACGCTCGTACAGCGAACGCACGTCCTCGCTGATTTCCGCCGGTGCCCACAGCACCTGTTCGCCCGCCTCTTCGCTGACCCGATGCGGCACCTGCATCCGTTGCAGCAGCTTGACGAAACCGCTCAGGTCCACCGCCAGTGGCAGACGCAATACCGCTACCGCACTCATTGCAGCACCTCCGGCCGCTCGACATCGACCCAGACAAATTTATGCGGATCGAGGCGGGTTTCCTGATCCAGACGATAGGCCACCAGTTTGCCGTAGAGCACCGCGCTGTAGTCGAGACACGCGAGGTTCGGGCGGATCGGCGCCGGTTTGCCGCTGCGCCAGTAGTGGCCGACGAACAGCAACGGCTCGTCGGCCCCATAGCGCAGCAGGTTGTTTTTTTCACTGGAGGTCAGCGGCTTCTGCGCCACCGGCTCCGGCAGTGCGTCCGGCTGGAAGACGATGTCGCCGTAGGTTTTCGGGTCGTCTTCCCAGAACTTGGTGCGGAAGAACGAACGCACCAGACCGTCGCCGCTGGTCATGGTCAGGCCATCCGGCAGGCGCATGTCGGTGCCGCGCAGCAGGCGGTCGAACACGGTGCTGGCGAAACTGCCGGGCACGGCCGAGGCCTGGAGAAAGTGTTCATCGATGCGCGCATCGGCAAACAGCCCGCGCAACGGTTCGATCAGGCTGGCATCCCAACAGGCGTGGACCACGCGGAATCGCCCGGCATCGACCACCAGCGGCAGTTCGTAGAACCAGTTGAGGAAGTCATGCCAGTCGCCGGGGTGGTCTTCGAACTGGGTCAGGGTTTCCTGCAGCAGGCGTGCATGGCGCGGCGTGTGCTCGCGGACGAACTGCTTGCCGCTGCCCGGAAGCGCCGGCGTGCTCCAGCCCAATGCATTGAATTCGTGGTTGCCCATGATGCACAGCGCCTGCCCGGCCTCGACCATGTCGTGGACGATGTGCAGCGCCTCGCGGATCCGCGGGCCACGGTCAATGATGTCGCCGACGAACACGGCCATGCGCGATGGATGCCGCCAGACCCCACCCTGCTTGTGATAACCGAGTCGGTCAAGCAAGTGTTCGAGGGTCAGGGCGCATCCGTGCACGTCACCAATCAAGTCATAACTGCGCGCGGGATCGAGCATCAGTCGCCTCCACCACCCAACTTGCTGCCCCAGCCGAGCTTGGTCCGGCAGACTTCGTAGTAGTTGTGGTCGAGCGGGTGAATCAGCCGCAGCTTCTGGGCTTTCTTGCTGACGGTGATGGTGTCGCCCGGCGCGCAGGTGAAGTGGTTCTGTCCGTCGCAGGAGACCTGCGGATAGATCTGCATGTTTTTCGACACGACGATTTTCAGCTCACTGTTGCCATCGACCACAATTGGCCGGCTCGACAACATATGGGGGTACATCGGCACAATCACAATGGCATCGAGCTTGGGATGCATGATCGGCCCGCCGGCGGACAGTGCGTACGCGGTTGAGCCGGTCGGGGTGGCGACGATCAGGCCGTCGGCCTTCTGGCTGCAGACGAACTGGCCGTCGATGTACAGCTCGAACTCGATCATCCGCGTCGATTTGCCCGGGTGCAGCACCACATCGTTCAGCGCATCACCCTGGCCGATGGCCTCGGCATGCCGGCGAACTTCGGCTTGCAGCAGGAAGCGGTTTTCCACCAGATAATGGCCGTCGAGCACCTTGGCCACTTCGACTTCCAGCTCATCGGGGCGAATATCGGTCAGAAAGCCGAGGCTGCCACGGTTGATCCCCAGCACCGGAATATTGTGTTTGGCCAGCGCCCGGGCGGCGCCGAGCAGGCTGCCGTCGCCGCCGACGACGATGACCATGTCGCAGACTTCGCCGAGCATCTTGCGCGACGACGTCTGCAGGCCGTGGCCCGGCAGGACTTCAGCGATGGTGTCTTCGAGAATCACGTGCAGGTGACGATCGAGCAGAAAGCGTTTCAGTCGGCGGACGGTATCCAGCACCTGGGAACTGCCCAGGCGACCGATGATGCCGATATTACGAAATTGCTCCATGGGACCTCTGCGGACAATCGAAAACGCGAAAAGCACGATTATGGGCGAAAGCCCGCCATAGACAAAATCCTTTCAGCCTCAAGGGCGCGCTCGTGTTTCAGGCTATGCTCGCAAGATGATCCTGTTTCCCGACCTGCTCCAGTTGCCACACCAATTACGCCATCCGGAAGTGCGGGATCTGGCGTGGGTGATTCTTGCCCCGCCGATGCTCGCAACAACGCCGTGGCCGCAGCGCCATCCGCTGGCCGGCAGCGACTGGGTCAGCGATCCGCAGCGCCTGGAGCAGTGGCTGCGGGAACTGGATCGCGACAGTTATGGCTTGCTGCATTGGTTGTCCCAGGCGCGCACCCGGCGGCTGGGCCTGTATTACGAGCGGTTGTGGCAGTTTGCCGTACAGCATGCCCCGGGCATCGAACTGATTGCCGCCAACCTGCCGATCCGCCGCGAAGGCCACACCCTCGGCGAGCTGGACATGCTGCTGCGCGACCGCGACGGCGTGCATCATCTGGAACTGGCGATCAAGCTCTACCTCGGCCCGCAGCACGGCGACGGCCATGACCCGGCGCAATGGCTGGGGCCGGGCTGTCATGATCGACTGGACCGCAAACTGGCGCATCTGGCCGAACATCAATTGCCGATCTCGGCGCGCCCGGAAAGCCGTGCGGCGCTGGCGAAGCTGGATATTGAAGTGTTCAGTGCGCAGTTGTGGCTGGGCGGTTATCTGCTGTATCCGTGGCCCGGCACCTCTGCATCACCGAGCGGCGCGCATCCGCAACACTTGCGCGGCAGTTGGCTGCATCAGAAAGACTGGCCGGCATTCGTCGCCCAACGCCCGCCCGGACGCTGGCAACCCCTGCCCCGCCATGCGTGGCTGGCGCCGGCACACTACCCGGGCGACCAGACCTGGACCCCGGAACACCTGCAACTGTGGTTGGACGCCCTGGAACCGCTGGCCCCGGCGCAGCTGATGGTGCGCCTGATCGAGAATGCGCAGGGGGAATGGGAAGAGGCAGAGCGGTTGTTTCTGGTGGCGGATCTTTGGCCGAATGTGCCGGGGCAGGCCTGAGATTTTTTAGTGTGTGTGTGCCGGCACCATCGCTGGCAAGCCAGCTCCCACAGGGATCTTCTGTTTACTCGCTATCTGAGCCAAAGCACAAAACCTGTGGGAGCTGGCTTGCCAGCGATAAGGCCGACTCGGTCTAAAGGGATAACCGCAAAGCCAAAGCCGCCAAGGTAATCAACAACACCGGCACCGTCAGCACAATCCCGACCTTGAAGTAATACCCCCAGCCAATCCGGATATCCTTGCGCGCCAGCACATGCAGCCAGAGCAAGGTCGCCAGACTGCCGATCGGGGTGATCTTCGGCCCCAGGTCGCTGCCGATCACGTTGGCGTAGATCATCGCTTCCTTGACCACACCGCTGGCCTGACTGGCGTCGATCGACAGCAGCCCGATCAGCACCGTCGGCAGATTGTTCATGATCGACGACAACAACGCGGTCAGCACCCCGGTGCCCATGGCTGCGCCCCACACGCCATAACCGGCGAACACATCCAGCCAACCGGCCAGATAGCTGGTCAGCCCGGCATTGCGCAGGCCGTAGACCACCAGATACATGCCGAGGGAGAAGATCACGATTTGCCACGGCGCCTCTTTCAGCACCTTGCGCGTGGAAATCTTGTGGCCACGGGCGGCGATCCCCAGCAGCAGCGCGGCGCAGACCGCCGAGATCGCGCTGATCGGGATGCCCAGTTGTTCAAGGAAGAAGCAGCCGATCAGCAGGATCACCAGCACCGCCCAACCGGCGTAGAACGTGGCTTTGTCGTGGATCGCCGTGTGCGGCGGGTCGAGCTGTTCGGGGTCGTAGGCCTTGGGAATGTCGCGGCGGAAGAACCACAGCAACACGCCGAGCGTTGCGGCCACGCTGACAAAGTTGACCGGCACCATCACTGCCGCATAGCGGTTGAAGCCGATATGGAAGAAGTCCGCCGAAACGATGTTGACCAGGTTCGACACCACCAGCGGCAGGCTCGCGGTGTCGGCAATGAAGCCCGCGCCCATGACGAATGCGAGGGTTGCCGCCGGCGAAAAGCGCAGCGCCAACAGCATCGAAATCACGATCGGGGTAAGGATCAGCGCCGCGCCGTCATTGGCGAACAGCGCCGACACCAGCGCGCCGAGCAGGACCATGAAGGCAAACAGCTTGCGCCCACTGCCCCGCCCCCAGCGCGCCACGTGCAGCGCGGCCCAGGCGAAGAAACCGGCTTCGTCGAGCAACAGACTGATAATGATCAACGCGACGAAAGTGCCGGTGGCGTTCCAGATGATCTGCCACACCAGCGGAATATCGCTCAGGTGCACCACACCGAAGATCAGCGCCAGCACGGCGCCAAGCGTCGCGCTCCAGCCGACCCCGAGGCCTTTGGGTTGCCAGATGACAAGGGTAATGGTCAGCAGGAAGATGAGTGACGCAGCGAGCATTCGCGACAGCCTTAGATTGAAATGGAGAAGTGAAGCCAACACCAAAAACTGTAGGAGTGAGCCTGCTCGCGATAGCGGACTGTCAGTTACCAATCAATGGACTGACACACCGCTATCGCGAGCAGGCTCACTCCTACATTGTGTTCCAGGTATGGCTTATTTTTTGTGTTGCTCTACGAATTGTCCGTAGGCATTGATGAAATTCTGCAGAAAAGGTTTCACCGACTCGCTCAACTTGCCCGCCTCGTCAAACGCATTGCCCGCGCCGCCCAGATACGCTTCCGGCTGCTGCATGCACGGCACATCAAGAAACACGAACGACTGGCGCAGATGCTGGTTGGCGCCGAAACCACCAATGGCCCCCGGCGACACACTGAATACCGCCCCCGGTTTGCCGCCCCAGACGCTTTTGCCATAAGGCCGGGATCCCACGTCAATCGCATTCTTCAATGGCGCCGGCACCGAGCGGTTATATTCCGGGGTGACGAACAGCACCGCGTCGGAAGAGCCGACTTCCTGGCGGAAAGTTCTGTAGGCTGCCGGCGGTGAATCGCCGTCGATGTCTTCGTTATAAAGTGGCAGATCGCCAATTTCGACAATCTTCAGTTTCAGGTTCGCCGGTGCCAGCTCGGCCAGCGCCAGTGCGACTTTGCGGTTGATCGATGCTTTGCGCAGGCTGCCGACGACTACAGCGACGTTGTAGACATTGCTCATGGAAGACTCTCGACTGTCCGTGGGAAGAGCCTGTAGTTATAGATGATTCGATGACGGTTTCACCAGCGAGCAAGGGAAATTCCCTCGCGCTGATTATTTTTTTTCCTGTAGGAAAACTTACAGGGCTTGATGACGGTCTACCAAGCCGCAAATCAAGCGTTTTATCTCCAGAGGTTCTAAGCAGATGGCAGCAGTACTCGTCGGTCAGTTCCATGCAAGAGATGCGGAAGGCCGCGTTTATTCCGTGCATGAGTTCCAGGAATCCACCCCGTCGGCAGACGGTCTCACCGGCATGGAGCCTGTCACCACCTACAAACTGGCGATTGGCGATCGCGTCAAGAAGCTCAGTGATAATGAGTTTCTGCTGGTTCAGTCGGACATCACCCTGATCCGTGAACCCGAGCCAACCGTCGCTCAATAACCGCGCGTTATGAGCAGAAGTCATATGCGCAGACTTGGGGTAGGATTCAGCCACTGACCCCACCTGCTGAACATGGACTTCACGCATGCGTTTACGTCATATCGAAGTGATTCAGGCGCTCTTGCAGACCGGTCACCTGGGTACCGCCGCCGAATGGCTGCAGTTGCCGGTGGCCGACGTCGAAGAGCGATTGCACGAAGCCGAGAGTCAGTTGGGGTTCATGTTGTTCGCCAGCGTTCGCGGCCGCCTGCAATCGACGCCTGAAGCGCGGGCGCTGCAAGTCGAGATCGCTCACGTCTATGCCGCGCTGGAGCCGGTGCAACGCCTGGCCAGCAGCCTTAAACAATACCTCGCCCCGCCCCTGCGCCTCATCGGCACCCCACCGCTGGCGCAACACCTGTTGCCACACAGTATCGCCCTGCTGCGTCGGCGTTTGCCGGACGCACCTTGCCGCCTGCTCAGTGCCGCCACCTGTGACATCGTCCGCAGCCTGCTGCTGCGCGAAAGCGATCTGGGCCTCAGCCTGCACGACCCCGAACACCCCGACATCCATGCCCAGCCACTGGCCCAAGGCAAGCTGCAACTGCTCGCGCCCCACGGCTGGCTGCAACCGAAGCAGAAATACATTTCCCTGCAGGACCTGGCGGGCCAGGCGATGGTCGGCCTCGAAGGTCAGGACCCGTTAAGTCCGGCGCTGGAAAACAAGCTACAGGCCCTGCGCCCGGCGCCAAGCATCCAGACCCGGGTGCAAACCCACCAGATGATGCGCAGCATGGTCGAGGCCGGTGAAGGCCTGGCCATCGTCGACCCGTTCACCGCCCTCGGCGCACGGGCCGGCGGACTGGATGTCTGCCCGTTGTCGCCGGCGGTGCCGATCAGTCTGTATGCATTGACCTACCGACACAGCGCCACGCCGGCGGCGATTCAGACGCTGCTGACGATCGTCACGGAACAAGCCGAGGCGATGCTGGCGAGTTGAGCGGGTGTTCCAGCGGGTTATCGAACAGTCGATACCAGAACAGCGCAACTTCCGCGGTGTTCGGATCAATGCCGCGATAACGCAGATGGTCGATGCCGCCAATCTCGTAGCCGCAACGCTCATACAGGCGACAGGCGCCAAGATTGTTGTTCTGGGTTTCGAGCATGATCCCCGGCAGCTTTTTCTTGCGGCTCCAGAACTGCGCCACATCCAGCAACGCTTTTGCCACCCCGTGCCGTCGTGCCGGGGCATGCACCGCCAGCTCATCGATGTGCGCGAAACCGTTCCAGTTGGTGCTGATCACCAGATGCCCCACCGGCTCGTCGTCCAGATACGCCATGAAAATCGCACTGTCGGCGGCATCACGGTAGCTGCTGAATTCCTCGGGATCGATGCCATAGCATTTGCGGTACGGCACAATCGGCGTCACGGCCCACTGCGCCACCGGCTGGCCGACCACTGCCGCGCCATAGGCAGTTACCTCGAAACTGAAATCGCTGCCCCATATGTAGGCCGCAAAACCATCGTCGGCGACGCGCACCGACAGCCCTGGGTATTTCGGATTCATGACCGGTTGCATACTCGGAAAAGTCCTCATTCCTTCACGCAATCGACAGTGTACTGTCGTCCATTGCCTTCATCTTCATGTTGCAGTCCATGCACATCAGCGACAAAACCGGGGAAACTGCTATCGAACGTGCGGGCAAATTTCAGGTAGTCGATGATCGAGCGCGTCGACTCGGTAAAGCGCTCGCCGGGCATGATCAGCGGAATGCCCGGTGGATACGGCACCAGCATCACCGCCGCAATTCGCCCCTCCAGCTCATCGATCGGCACCGCCTCGACCTCGCCGCGCACCAGATGATCGTAGGCGTGGGCCGGCTTCATGGCGATCTCCGGCAGCACCGTGTACATGCGCTTGAGGTGTTTGGCGGTGGCGTTGCTGCGGTAACAGGCATGCAATTGATCGCACAGGTCACGCAGGCCCATGCCGCGATAGCGTGCGGTGTCTTGTTGCGCCACGCAGGGCAGGCAAGTTGCCAGACTGACGTTGGCGTCGTAACTGCGCTTGAACTCCAGCAACTCGGTGAGCAGCGTGCTCCACTTGCCCTTGGTAATGCCCATCGAGAACAGCACCAGGAACGAATACAGCCCGGTTTTCTCCACCACCAGTCCGCGCTCCCAGAGGAACTTGCTGACCACCGCCGCCGGGATGCCCTTCTCGCTCAGCGCGCCACCGGCATTCAGGCCGGGCATCACCAGTGTCACTTTGATCGGATCGAGCAGCACATAGTCGTCGCTGACCTCGCCGAAACCGTGCCAGTCGGCGTCCGGTTTCAGCAGCCAGTCTTCGGTCTGCACCCGGTCGATGCCTTCGACTCCAGGTGGCTGCCAGATCGAGAACCACCAGTCATCGGCGGCGATGTGCTGGCGCAGATTGGCCAGCGCGCGGCGGAAACTCAAGGCTTCGTCGAAGGTTTCCTGCAACAGCGAACGCCCGGCCGGGCCTTCCATCATGGCCGAGGCCACGTCCAGCGAGGCGATGATGCTGTATTGCGGCGAGGTCGAGATGTGCATCATGAACGCTTCGTTGAAACGGTCACGGTCCAGTTGCCGGGCGCCGCCGTCCTGCACATGAATCATCGAGGCCTGGCTGAACGCGGCGAGCAGTTTGTGCGTGGAGTGGGTGGTGAACACCAGCGGGCTGTCGGCCGTGCGCGAGGTGGCCATGCCGTAGCGCCCGGCGAAGAACTCGTGAAACGCCGCGTAGGCGTACCACGCCTCATCGAAATGCAACACTTCGACGCTATTGCCCAGGCTTTGTTTGATCAGTTCGGCGTTGTAGCACAAGCCGTCATAGGTCGAATTGGTGACCACCGCCAGTTTGACTTTCGGAGCGCGGCCCTTGGTCAACGGGCTGGCGTCGATCTTGGCCTGAATCGATTCGCGACTGAATTCGCTCAGCGGAATCGGGCCGATGATCCCCAGTTCATTGCGCTCCGGGCACAGATACAACGGGATCGCCCCGGTCATGATGATCGCGTGCAACACCGACTTGTGGCAGTTGCGATCCACCAACACCAGGTCATCACGGCCGACCATCGAGTGCCAGACGATCTTGTTGGCGGTCGAGGTGCCATTGATCACGAAAAACGTGTGATCGGCGCCGAAGTTGCGCGCGGCGCGTTCTTCCGCTTCGGCAAGCGGCCCGGTGTGATCAAGCAGCGAGCCGAGCTCCGGCACCGACACCGACAAATCCGAACGCAGGGTGTTTTCACCAAAGAACTGGTGAAAGGCCTGGCCCACCGGACTCTTGTGATACGCCACGCCACCGCCATGACCCGGGGTGTGCCAGGAATAATTGGAGTCGGCGGTGTGTTGCACCAGCGCCTTGAAGAACGGCGGCAGCAGGCCATCCAGATACTTGCGGGCGGCCCGCGCCACTTGCCGCGCGAGAAACGGCACGGTGTCTTCGAACAGATAGAGAATGCCGCGCAGTTGATTGAGTTCGGCCATGGCATCGGCCGGGGCGTTTTCCAGCGTGACCTGTTCGCCCAGGGCGAAGATCGGCAGATCCGGCGCCCGCACCCGGGCCAGGCCGATCAGTTCGGCCATGTTCTGCAGCAAGTGCGAGTTAGTGCTGGCGTCTTCGGCCGCGATCAGCATGCACGCCAGACCATGATGGGTCGACGCCACCAACCGCCCTTCGGTGTAGTCGATGGCCGAAACGATATTGAAACCTTCCTGCTCCAACTCCCGGGCGATGCCACGGATACGGTCCCCGGCGACCGTGTCGGCCTTGATGTCGCGGTGGACGATCAACACCGGAAACTTCAAATCTTTGTACATGAGGCTCAGTGTCCTGAGGCGGCGGATCAAAGTCTGCCAATGCACTCAGGGTAGAGGGTTGCAGCGAAAGTGGCGAGGGTGGCCAGTTGGCTTCATGCGCCTGACTCGGCTTTTGTGGCGAGGGAGCTTGCTCCCGCTGGGGCGCGAAGCGGCCCCCGGTATTCGTTCAGCAGCAATGTGCATTCAGGTTTTATGACTGCTTCGCAGCCAAGCGGGAGCAAGCTCCCTCGCCACAGGGGGGGATCAGGCCTGAGCGTCAGCCTCGGCAATCTGCGTCCACAACGCCGGGCCACCGGCGGATTTGGCGATGATTTCCAGCCGCGCCATATGCGCCGCCAGTTCCTCTTCCGTCGCCCGAATGATCCGCGCAGGCTGGCGGTCAGCCGGCAGGCGGCGGATCTCGGTGGCGGAGTTGTCCGCGCCCTCGCCCGTGCCATTGCCGTCGGAGGCGTTACCGGCCAGCGACAGGCTGGTCTGGCCACCGGTCATGGTCAGGTAGACGTCGGCGAGAATCTCCGAGTCGAGCAAGGCGCCGTGCAGTTCACGGCCGGAGTTGTCGACGCCATAACGTTTGCACAAGGCGTCGAGGCTGTTGCGCTGCCCCGGGTGACGTTCCCGGGCCATCATCAGGGTGTCGAGGATGGTGCAGTGTCGGGTGATGTCAGCGCGATCGTGCTGACCCATCAGGGCGAATTCGTTGTTGATGAAGCCAACGTCGAACGCCGCGTTATGGATGATCAGCTGCGCGCCGTTGATGAACTCGAAAAACTCGTCGGCCACCTCGGCGAAACGCGGCTTGCCGACGAGAAATTCGTTGGTGATGCCGTGGACGCCGATCGCGCCTTCGTCACTTTCGCGATCCGGTTGCAGGTAGACGTGAAAGTGCCGGCCCGTCAGGCGCCGACCGATCAGTTCGACACAGCCGATCTCAATGATCCGGTGACCATCGGTCACCGGCATGCCGGTGGTTTCGGTATCGAGTACAACGGATCTGGTGGCCATCAGTGTTCAATTCTCAACGGGGTCAATCGTGCAAAAGCGGCGATGTTAACACGCTCGCCACCAACCCTGCAGGAGTGAGCCTGCTCGCGATTGGGCGCGCTACGGTGTGCCGGTAAAAATCAGCTCTGCTTGTAACCGCGCACTTCATCGACCCCACGGTTGGCCAACTGGTCAGCCCGTTCGTTGCCGTGATGACCAATGTGCCCGCGCACCCACTTCCAGGTGACCTTGTGCCGGTTGACCTGCTCGTCCAGCTCTTTCCACAGGTCAGCGTTCTTGACCGGCTCTTTGGCCGCGGTTTTCCAGCCGCGTTTTTTCCAGTTGGCCATCCACTCGTTGATGCCCTTCATCACGTATTGCGAGTCGGTCACCAGCAGCACTTCGCACGGGCGTTTCAGGGCTTCGAGGCCACGGATGGCACCGAGCAGTTCCATGCGGTTGTTGGTGGTATTGGCTTCGCCGCCCCACAGTTCCTTTTCGACGCCCTTGCACACCAGCAAGGCGCCCCAGCCGCCCGGGCCGGGGTTGCCCTTGCAGGCGCCGTCGGTGAACAGTTCTACGCTATCGACGCTTTCGCTCATGCCACTCTATCCAGAAAAATGTCTGGCCTCGTCGATCGCGGATCGACGATGACCCGGGCCGGAGCAGGTCCGGCCACTATAAAAAAGAAGGTTTACGGTTCGATACGACGGCGGTTGACCTTGGCCATCGGCAGCGGAATCAGCTTGCCCATCGGCTCGCGACGTTCCTGACGCACCGGACGCAGGCCGACCACGATCTTGCGCGCGACCAATAAATAGAAGCCACCGCCCGACAGTTGCCAGTCACCGGCCTTGCGTTCCCAGCCGGCCAGTCGGGCCTGCCACTTGGGCGACGCGAGCGGCGGACGATAGCACCCGAAGCGGCGTTTCTCCAGCGCGAAGCCCAGCAGGTTGAGCCAGTCGGCCACCCGCGATGGCGAGATGCAGCGCGCCTGACGCAAGGCGTCATGGGCGAAGACATGGCGCAGGCCCCAGGTGCTCCAGGGGTTGATGCCGATGATCACAAGGTGCCCGCCGGGGCGCACGCTGCTTGCCGCCTCACGCAGTAAACCGTGGGGCGACAGGCAGAAATCCAGGCCATGCTGCAACACCACCACGTCGGCGGCGTGCTCGCTCAACGGCCAGGCCTGCTCTTCGCAGACGATCTCCACCCCAGGCAACGGCGCACCCAGGCGCACATTGCGCTGCACCTGCGGTGCCGATGGTGGGGTCTGGGCCGACGGCCCGTAATGCACCAGATAGCCACCGAAGAAGCGCCCCAACTCGTCTTCGAGCATGCGCCGTTCTTCATCCAGCAGAAATTGCCCGAGCGGGCCGGCCAGCCATTCACGGGCCGCGCCGATCAACGCCAGCCAGTCGGGATCGGCCTGAGCGAACGCTTTATCGGTCATGTCATTCTCCAACGCCGCTAGAAGCTCTAAGATGCGCCAATGTTTTCCGCTTGGCGAATTCCTCCGATGATACAGATCAGTGCCCTGCCCGCGTTCACCGACAACTACATCTGGTTGTTACAGGATCACCGCACCCAGCGTTGCGCCGTGGTCGACCCGGGCGATGCCGCGCCGGTGCAGGCCTGGCTCGCCGCCCATCCGGGCTGGGTGTTGAGCGACATTCTGATCACCCATCACCACCATGACCACGTCGGCGGCGTCGAACGCCTGAAAGCGGCGACCGGCGCCAAAGTCTACGGCCCGGCCAGCGAAAACATTCCGGGGCGCGACGTAGCGCTCAAAGACAACGACACGGTCAGCGTCCTCGGCTGGGATTTCGCTGTCTATGCGGTGCCGGGTCACACCCTGGGCCACATTGCCTATTACCAACACGGCCTGCTGTTTTGTGGTGACACCCTGTTCGCCGCCGGCTGCGGACGCCTGTTCGAAGGCACCCCGGAGCAGATGCACCACTCGCTCAGCCGCCTCGCCGCCCTGCCCGAGGATACGCTGGTGTATTGCACCCATGAATACACCCTGAGCAACCTGAAGTTTGCCGCCGCCGTCGAGCCGAGCAACCCGGACATCGCCGCCCGTCTGAAAGAGGTCAGCGAAAAACGCGAGAAAGGCGTCATGACCCTGCCCTCGACCCTGGCCCTGGAAAAGCTCACCAATCCGTTTTTGCGCACCACTGAAACATTGGTTACACAAAAAGTGGACGAACGGGCAGGCGCTCAAAACCGGGCGCCGAGTGAGGTTTTTGCGGCTCTGCGGGCCTGGAAAGATACGTTCTAAGTGACTCACCACTTGGTACAAAAATTCTGAATGGTTGACCGCAGGGGGTGCGCTTTCTAGAATCGCCCGACATTTTTGCCCGGAACTTACTTCCAGCCAATGTCGTCATCCATACGGAAGTCCGTCAATTCAGACACGTTGACCCGCCTGGCCCAAGCCATCGCGGTGGCTGTGTCCGCCACGTTGGCGGGCTGCTCCAGCCATGCTCCGCAGTCTGAAGCGAGCCATACGCCGAACATTGCTGCGCGAGCCAAGCAGAAGCCGATCTGGCTCAGCGAAAAGCCGAGCCCGCAGGTGCCTCAGGACATTTGGGAGCGCATGCGCGGCGGTTTCCAGCTGCAGGACGGCCTGGGCGTGAACCCGCGCATCGAGCAGCAGCGCCTGTGGTTCGCCAGTAACCCCTCGTTTCTCGAGAACGCCGGCGAACGCGGCAGTCTCTACATTCATTACATCGTCGAGCGTCTCGAAGAGCGCAACATGCCGCTGGAGCTGGCCCTGCTGCCAGTGATCGAGAGCGCCTACAACCCGATGGCCTACTCGCGCTCCGACGCATCAGGCCTGTGGCAGTTCATCCCGTCGACCGGCCGCTACTACAACCTGCGTCAGACTCGCTTCTATGATGGCCGTCGCGATATCACCGCCTCGACCACCGCGGCGATGGATTACTTGACCCGACTGCACGACATGTTCAACGGTGACTGGTTGCTGGCCCTGGCCGCCTACAACGCCGGTGAAGGCACTGTCAGTCGCGCCATCGAGCGGAACGAGAAGCTCGGCCTGCCGACGGACTACTGGAACCTGTCGTCGTTGCCCGCGGAAACCCAGGCTTACGTGCCGAAGCTGCTGGCCCTGTCGCAAGTGGTGCTGGCCCCGGAAGCCTACGGGGTGAACCTCAACCCGATCGCCAACGAACCGTACTTCCAGGTCGTCGAAATCAACCAGCGCATGGACCTGTCCAAGGTCGCAGCGGTGGCCAACATTGACGAAGACGAACTGTTCCAGCTCAACCCGGCCTTCAAGCAACGCACCACCATCGATGGCCCCCAGCATTTGCTGGTGCCGACGTCCAAGGCGCAACTGCTGACCGCCAGCCTGCAGACCATGCGACCTGAAGAGCTGATCAGCCCGCGTTCGCTGAAACCGGTGTTCGACGGCGCCGACCCGAGCGAAGTGGCAAAGCTCAAGCGCGCCTACCGGGTCAAACGCGGCGACAACCTCGGCTCCATCGCCAAGGCCAACAAGGTTGAAGTCAAGGATCTGCAACGCTGGAACAAGCTGACCGGCAAGAACCTCAAGGTCGGCCAGACCCTGGTGATGCAAGACAACACCAAGCGCAGTCCTGCGCGCAGCAGTGGCCGGGTCAACACGGTGATTGCCGCCAACAGCAAGACCCAAGGCAAGGCCGACAGCCAGCAGCAAACCCAGTACAAGGTCAAGCGTGGCGACACGCTGTACGTGGTGGCCAAGCGGTTCAACGTCGAGATGCAGCATCTCAAGCGCTGGAACCCGGGAGCCGGCAAGGCCCTCAAGCCTGGGCAGATGCTCACGGTTTATCAGCCGCACTAACAAAAAAGCCCCTGAAATTTCAGGGGCTTTTTTATGGCCGAAACACTCGGGGCCAATGATTGCCTTGTGGCGAGGGAGCTTGCTCCCGCTGGGGCGCGAAGCGGCCCCTTGTATTCCTCCAGTCAAACCCGACACACCGGTTTTGCGACTGCTTCGCAGCCGAGCGGGACGGTGCGACGTTTCGACAAGCTCCCTCGCCACAGTTAATCTGTAGCCAGTGCTATTGCGGGCACAATTAACAGCGCATTAACCCGCTATCTTTTTCCTGTCCAGACAAGCTGTTACTGTACGGCCCACAAAGCCCAAGCCGCCTGGATCGGATCTGACTTGAAGCGTCCCCTCCTCCTGCTCCTGATCAGCCTGGCCTTGAGCTCAACCGCAAGCGCGACGATTACCGAAAGTCACGGTTATGCGCAGTTCGGCACGCTCAAGTACCCGGCCAGATTTACCCACTTCGACTGGGTCAACCCGCAAGCGCCCAAGGGCGGTACGTTGCGGGTGATGGCGTTCGGCACCTTCGATACGGTCAACCCGTACACCTTCAAGGGCACCAGCCCGGTCACCACAGCGAATTTCATGCAATACGGCATCAATGAGCTGAACGAACCGCTGATGGTCGGCACCGGCCAGTATTCGCCGTCCGGTGACGAACCCGCGTCGAGCTACGGCTTGATCGCGCAATCGGTGGAATACAGCGAAGATCGCAGCTGGGTGGTCTTCAACCTGCGCCCGGAAGCGCGTTTCCACGATGGCACGCCGATCACCGCCTATGACGTGGCGTTCTCCTATCGGTTGCTGCTCAAGGACGGTCATCCGCTGTACCGCACCGCCCTGCAGGAAGTCTCGCGGGTCGACATCCTCAATCCCCAGCGCATTCGCTTCGTGATGAAGCGTTCGGGCAACCCGCTGCTGATCCTGCGCCTCGGTGAACTGCCGGTGCTGCCGCAACATTACTGGAAAGGTCGCGACTTCAAGGCCACCACCTTCGAACCGCCGCTGGGCAGCGGCCCGTACCGCATCACCTCGGTGACGCCGGGGCGGCAGCTGATCTTCGAGCGGGTCAAGGACTACTGGGGCAAGGACCTGCCGGTCAATCGCGGCAAGTACAACTTCGATCGCATGGAAGTCGAGTTCTACCGCGACAGCGACGTAGCCTTCGAAGCCTTCAAGGCCGGCGAATTCGACATTTACATCGAGCATCAGGCGAAAAACTGGGCCAACGGCTACAACTTCCCCGCGGTGCGCCGTGGCGAGGTGATCAAGGCGCAGATCCCGCACCAGATTCCGACCCAGAGCCAGGGCCTGTTCATGAACACCCGGCGCGCGACCTTCAGCGACGTCAAGGTCCGCGAAGCGCTGGGCCTGATGTTCGACTTCGAGTGGACCAACCGCGCGTTGTTCAGCGACGCCTACAAACGCACCACCAGCTATTACCCCAACAGTGAATTCAGCGCCAGCGGCCTGCCGGTCGGGCATGAATGGCTGATGCTCAAGCCGTACAAGGAGCAATTGCCGGCCAAGTTGTTCACTGAACCGTTCACGTTGCCGCAAACCGACGGCCGCGGCATCCCCCGCGAAACCCTGCGCAAGGCCCTGGCCCTGCTCGCCGAGGCTGGCTGGAAGCTCAACGGCCAGCGCCTGCAAAACGCCGCAGGTCAGCCGCTGAGCTTCGAACTGCTGCTGGTCAATCCGAACCTTGAGCGGATCCTGCAGCCGTACATCGAGAACCTCAACAGCATCGGCATCGGTGCGCGCCTGCGCACGGTGGATCGCGCCCAGTACAAACAACGTCTGGATCAGTTCGATTTCGACATGATCCTGATGACGCTCAACCAGACCCTCAGCCCGGGCCTGGAGCAATGGCAGTACTTCCATTCCAGCCAGGTCGGGGTCAAGGGCAGCAAGAACTACGCCGGTATTGCCAATCCGGTGGTCGACCACCTGCTCGAACAATTGCTCGCCGCGCAGACCCGTGATGAACAGGTCGCCGCCGGCAAGGCGCTGGACCGCGTGCTGCTCTGGCAGCACTACAGCATTCCCAACTGGTACCTCAATTATCACCGACTGGCCTACCGCAACCGGTTGGCTTTCGTCACCACGCCGCCCTACACCCTGGGCCTGAGCGCGTGGTGGCTGAAATCTTCGGAGAACAATAAATGACGCCCATCCGCGCCCTGCTCGTGCAGGCCAGCGGTCTGCTGTTCGCCGGGCTGGCCTGTGCCGCCCCGCAACACGCCGTGACGCTGTACAACGAGCCACCGAAATACCCGGCCGATTTCAAACAGTTCGACTACGTGAACCCCGACGCGCCCAAGGGCGGGATCTTCCGCCAGGCCGGATTCGGCGGCTTCGACAGCCTCAACCCGTTCATCAGCAAAGGCGTGCCGGCCGATGACGTCGGGCAGATCTACGACACCCTGACCAAGCACAGCCTCGACGAGCCGTTCACCGAATACGGCCTGATCGCCGCGAAAATCGAAAAGGCCCCGGACAACAGTTGGGTGCGCTTCTACCTGCGCCCGGAAGCGCGTTTTCATGACGGCCACCCGGTGCGCGCCGAGGACGTGGTGTTCAGCTTCCAGACCCTGACCAAGGACGGCTCGCCGCTGTTTCGCGGTTACTACAGCGACGTTGGCGAGGCGATCGCCGAAGACCCGCTCAAGGTGCTGTTCAAGTTCAAGCACAACAACAATCGCGAGTTGCCGCTGATCCTCGGCCAGTTACCGGTGTTGCCGAAACACTGGTGGGCCAATCGCGATTTCACCAAAGGCAACCTGGAAATTCCGCTGGGCAGCGGCCCCTACAAGGTCGCCGAAGTGAAGGCCGGGCGCTCGGTGCGTTATGAACGGGTCAAGGACTACTGGGGCAAAGACCTGCCGGTCAATCGCGGGTTCTACAACTTCGACGTGATGACCACCGATTACTACCGCGACAACACCGTCGCCGTCGAAGCGCTGAAGGCCGGCCAGTTCGATTACTGGCTGGAAATGACCGCGAAGAACTGGGCCAACGCCTATAACATCCCGGCCGTCACCGAGGGTCGCTTGATCAAGGAACAGATCGCCAACAGCAACCCGACCGGCATGCAGGGCTTTGTCTACAACCTGCGCCGCCCGGTGTTTCAGGATGTGCGGGTGCGTCAGGCGCTCGGCCTGCTGTTTGATTTCGAATGGACCAATAAACAGCTGTTCAACAGTGCCTACTTCCGTACCCGCAGCTATTTCGAGAACTCGGAAATGGCCGCGACGGGCCTGCCGGATGCCGAACAACGGGCGATCCTCGAACCGTTTCGCAGCAAGCTCCCGGCGCAGGTGTTCAGCGAAGCCTTCGAGAACCCCAAGACCGACGCCAGCGGCATGATCCGCGCCCAGCAGCGCGAGGCCTATCAACTGTTGCAAGAGGCTGGCTGGAAGATCGTCGACGACAAAATGGTCGACGCCACCGGCAAACCGGTGGTCATCGAATTCCTCCTCGCGCAGACCGAATTCGAACGCGTGCTGCTGCCGTTCAAACGCAATCTGGCCGACCTCGGCATCGATCTGGTGATCCGCCGCGTCGACGTTTCGCAGTACATCAACCGCGTGCGTTCGCGGGACTTCGACATGATGGTCGGCAGCTTTCCGCAATCCAACTCGCCGGGTAACGAGCAGCGCGAATTCTGGATGAGCGCCGCCGCCGACAAACCGAGCAGCCGCAACACCATGGGCCTGAAGGACCCGATCGTCGATCAACTGGTGGAAAACCTGATCAACGCCGACTCGCGCGACAGCCTGGTGGCCCACGCCCGCGCGCTCGACCGCGTATTGCAGTGGGGCTACTACGTGATCCCCAACTGGCACATCAAGACCTGGCGCGTGGCTTACTGGAATCACATCGGTCACCCGAAGGTCTCACCCAAGTACGACATCGGCATCAACACCTGGTGGGTCAAGCCTGACGCGAAGCCCGCCAAAGAAGTCGAAACCAAACTGCAAGCCGACCCTGTGGGCACGGAGTAATCAGATGCTGGCGTATATTTTTCGGCGACTGCTGCTGATCATCCCGACCCTGTTCGGCATCCTGCTGATCAACTTCGTGATCATCCAGGCCGCGCCCGGCGGCCCGGTGGAACAGATGATCGCCAAGCTCGAAGGCTTCGAGGGCGCCACCAGCCGCATCGCCGGTGGCGGTGCCGAGGTCTCGGTGGCCGGTTCCGCCTATCGCGGCGCACAGGGCCTGGATCCGGCGCTGATCAAGGAAATCGAGCACATGTACGGGTTCGACAAGTCGGCCCCGGAACGCCTGTGGATCATGGTCAAGAACTACGCGAAGCTGGATTTCGGCGACAGTTTCTTCCGCGACGCCAAGGTCATCGACCTGATCAAGGAAAAGATGCCGGTGTCGATCTCGCTGGGGCTGTGGAGCACGCTGATCATGTACCTGGTGTCGATCCCGCTGGGGATCGCCAAGGCCACGCGCCACGGCAGCCACTTCGACGTGTGGACCAGTTCGGCGATCATCGTCGGCTATGCGATTCCGGCGTTCCTGTTTGCGATCCTGTTGATCGTGGTGTTTGCCGGCGGCAGTTACCTGGACTGGTTCCCGCTACGCGGCCTGACCTCGAACAACTTCGATGAGCTGAGTGTCGGCGGCAAGATCCTCGACTACTTCTGGCACCTGGCGCTGCCCGTGACCGCGCTGGTCATCGGCAACTTCGCGACCATGACCCTGCTGACCAAAAACAGCTTCCTCGACGAGATCAACAAACAGTACGTGGTCACCGCCAAGGCCAAGGGCCTGACCCGCCATCGCGTGCTCTACGGCCACGTGTTCCGCAACGCCATGCTGCTGGTGATTGCCGGATTCCCGTCGGCGTTCATCGGCATCTTCTTCACCGGCTCGTTGCTGGTGGAAGTGATCTTTTCCCTCGACGGTCTGGGCCTGATGAGTTTCGAAGCGGCGATCAACCGCGACTACCCGGTGGTGTTCGGCACCCTGTTCATCTTCACCCTGTTGGGGCTGGTGGTGAAACTGATCGGCGACCTCACCTACACCCTGGTCGATCCGCGCATCGACTTCGCCAGCCGGGAGCATTGAGATGAACCTGTCCCCTCTCAACCGCCGCCGGTTCGAACTGTTCAAGGCCAACAAGCGCGGCTGGTGGTCGCTGTGGCTGTTCCTGATCCTGTTCGGCCTGAGCCTCGGTGCCGAACTGATCGCCAACGACAAGCCGCTGGTGGTGCATTACGACAACAACTGGTACTTCCCGGCGATCAAGCGCTACCCGGAAACCACCTTCGGCGGCGAATTCCCGCTGGAAGCCAACTACAAGAGCCCGTACATCCGCGAACTGCTCAAGGCCAAGGACGCGTGGGTGTTGTGGGCGCCGATTCCCTACAGCTACCAGAGCATCAACTACGACCTGAAAGTCCCGGCCCCGGCACCGCCCTCGGCGGACAACCTGCTCGGCACCGACGACCAGGGTCGCGATGTGTTGGCGCGGGTGATTTACGGCTTCCGCATTTCGGTGCTGTTCGCCCTGACGCTGACCGTGTTGAGTTCGATCATCGGCGTGATCGCCGGGGCCTTGCAGGGTTTCTATGGCGGCTGGGTCGATCTGGCCGGCCAGCGTTTTCTGGAGATCTGGTCGGGGCTGCCGGTGCTTTATCTGCTGATCATTCTCGCCAGCTTCGTCCAGCCGAATTTCTGGTGGCTGCTGGGGATCATGCTGCTGTTTTCGTGGATGAGTCTTGTCGATGTGGTGCGTGCCGAATTCCTGCGCGGGCGCAACCTCGAATACGTGCGCGCCGCACGGGCCTTGGGCATGCAGAACGGTGCGATCATGTTCCGCCACATCCTGCCCAACGCCATGGTCTCGACCATGACCTTCATGCCGTTCATCCTCACCGGCGCTATCGGCACCCTCACCGCACTGGACTTCCTCGGCTTCGGCTTGCCGGCCGGCAGCCCGTCGCTGGGTGAGCTGGTGGCCCAGGGCAAATCCAACCTGCAGGCGCCGTGGCTGGGCATGAGCGCGTTTGCCGTGCTGGCGCTGATGTTGAGTTTGCTGGTGTTTATCGGCGAGTCCGCTCGCGATGCCTTCGACCCGAGGAAGTGAAATGAATCAGGACAA
The DNA here is from genome assembly GCF_017491705.1 of Pseudomonas sp. 86_A. NCBI lineage: Bacteria > Pseudomonadati > Pseudomonadota > Gammaproteobacteria > Pseudomonadales > Pseudomonadaceae > Pseudomonas > Pseudomonas sp. 86_A. Next base: position 110,302 of record NZ_JAFGYS010000017.1, read on the forward strand.
TCTGATCGAAGTGCGCGACCTGGCCGTCGAGTTCGGCCTCAACGAGCGGCGACACCGGGTAGTCGAGGGCGTGAGCTTCGACATCAAGCGCGGCGAAACCCTGGCGCTGGTCGGTGAGTCCGGCTCGGGCAAATCGGTGACCGCGCACTCGATCCTGCGCCTGCTGCCCTACCCGCTGGCCCGGCACCCGGCCGGCAGCATCAACTACGCCGGGCAGAACCTGCTGGGGCTGAGCGAAAAAACCATCCGCCACATTCGCGGCAACCGCATCGCGATGATCTTCCAGGAGCCGATGACCTCGCTGAACCCGCTGCACTCGATCGAGAAGCAGATCAACGAGGTGTTGGGCATCCACAAAGGGCTGAGCGGCAAAGTCGCGACCAAGCGCACCCTGGAGCTGCTGGAGATGGTCGGCATCCCCGAGCCGCACAAGCGCCTCAAGGCCCTGCCCCACGAATTGTCCGGCGGCCAGCGTCAGCGGGTGATGATCGCCATGGCCCTGGCCAACGAGCCGGAACTGTTGATCGCCGACGAACCGACCACTGCACTGGACGTGACCGTTCAGCTGAAAATCCTCGATCTGCTCAAGCAATTGCAGGCCAGATTGGGCATGTCGCTGCTACTGATCAGTCACGATTTGAACCTGGTGCGAAGAATTGCGCATCGCGTATGTGTCATGCAGCGCGGTTGCATCGTCGAACAGGCATCGTGCGAAGAGCTGTTCCGTTCGCCACAGCATCCGTACACTCGGGAATTGCTCGGCGCGGAGCCCAGCGGAGGCCCGGCGACCAATAAAATCGGCGCGCCGCTGCTCGAAGTCGAGAACCTGAAAGTCTGGTTCCCGATCAAGAAAGGCCTGCTCAAGCGCACGGTGGATTACGTCAAGGCAGTGGACGGCATCAATTTCAGCCTGCCTCAGGGTCAGACCTTGGGGATCGTGGGGGAAAGCGGTTCCGGCAAATCCACCCTGGGTCTGGCGATTTTGCGGCTGATCGGCAGCAAAGGCGCCATTCGCTTTGAAGGCAAGCAGCTAGACTGCCTGACGCAGAACGAGGTTCGCCCGTTGCGTCGGGAGATGCAGGTGGTGTTTCAGGACCCGTTTGGCAGCCTGAGCCCGCGGATGTGCGTCAGCGACATCGTTGGCGAAGGCCTGCGGATTCACAAGATGGGCACCGCCGCCGAGCAGCAAGCGGCGATTATTGCGGCATTGAAGGAGGTAGGTCTGGATCCGGAAACCCGGCACCGCTACCCCCACGAATTTTCCGGTGGGCAGCGGCAACGTATCGCCATTGCCCGGGCTTTGGTGCTGAAACCGGCGCTGATCCTGCTGGACGAGCCGACGTCGGCGCTCGACCGGACGGTGCAGCGGCAAGTGGTGGAGCTGTTGCGTTCACTGCAAGCCAAGTACAACCTGACGTATTTGTTCATCAGCCATGACCTGGCTGTCGTCAAAGCGCTGAGCCACCAGCTGATGGTGGTCAAGCATGGCCAAGTGGTCGAACAGGGAGACGCGCAAAGTATCTTTGCCGCCCCCCAACATCCGTATACACAGCAGTTGCTGGAAGCCGCTTTTTTGGCACCAGCCACTGCGCAATAACCTGAAAGAGGAGCAACACATGGGTTTTCTCGCCGGTAAGCGCGTACTGATCGTCGGTGTCGCCAGCAAGCTGTCCATCGCATCCGGCATCGCTGCCGCCATGCATCGCGAGGGCGCTGAGCTTGCCTTCACTTATCAGAACGACAAACTCAAGGGTCGCGTTGAAGAGTTCGCACAGGGCTGGGGTTCGAGCCCTGAGCTGTGCTTCCCGTGCGACGTGGCCAGCGATGAAGAAATCGCCAAGGTCTTCGAAGAGTTGAGCAAGAAGTGGGACGGCCTGGACTGCATCGTGCACTCCGTCGGCTTCGCCCCGGGCGACCAACTGGACGGCGACTTCACCGAAGCCACCACCCGTGAAGGTTTCCGCATCGCTCACGACATCAGCGCCTACAGCTTCGTGGCCCTGGCCAAGGCTGGCCGCGAAATGATGAAAGGCCGCAACGGCAGCCTGCTGACCCTGTCGTACCTGGGCGCCGAGCGCACCATGCCGAACTACAACGTGATGGGCATGGCCAAGGCTTCGCTGGAAGCCGGCGTACGTTACCTGGCCGGCTCCCTGGGCCCGGACGGCACCCGCGTCAACTGCGTATCGGCTGGCCCGATCCGTACCCTGGCAGCCTCGGGCATCAAGAACTTCCGCAAGATGCTGGCCGCCAACGAAGCGCAGACCCCACTGCGCCGCAACGTCACCATCGAAGAAGTCGGCAACGCCGGCGCCTTCCTGTGCTCCGACCTGGCGTCGGGCATCAGCGGTGAAATCATGTACGTGGACGGCGGCTTCAACACCACCGCCATGGGCAACATCGAAGAGTAATCTTCGGTCTGCCGATAAAAAACCCGCCGATCCGGCGGGTTTTTTTATGCCTGCTACTGTCAATCCCCCAGACCTGAGCACGACTTCCATCAGCGTGCGAACGCCCCTTAGTTCAGGACTCCAATGACGGTCGGCACTTTTTTCCCTGGAAATTCTCCCATATCTGCAGCCACGATAACCCGTTGGGCAGTTTGCTGAAGTGCCCCCGAGCGCAAGTATCCCGGGCCAAGTGTCGCGATGCCCTGAGCCCCATATTCAAGGTCGAGTGATCCATCGTCCTGGACACCCACCAGACAAGCCCATTCTGCACCGTCAAATCCGGTCACCAGACCAACGACTCTTGTTTCGGACTGCAATACGACCATTGGAAAACTGGTGGCAAATGGTAGCTGGACGAGCAGCGGCAAAGCGTTGTTGAAGTCAGGATCAGCCTGACCATTTGCTTCCAGGCGGCTGAACCACAGGTAATTTCCTTCTTCATCAAGATCGATGCCCATCACCATTATTTGATCATTTTTGATGGAAATTCGGGGCATTTGTGTGGGTGTTTCTGCCTCCCAATACCCGGAGACGGCAAAACCCTGGGACAATGCGCCGTTGGACTTCAAACATGCCAACGCCATTTTCGTATTCGAGAAGCCATCATGAGCGCGATCAATCGTTGCACTGACAATGATCGATCCATCCGTCAAAACACCAATGCCCTCGATGGAGGTGTCCTGACCATTGATACGGACCTCGATCTGGCCCTGTATGCCAAAGGTCATGTCGGGGGCTCCATCTGATTCAAATCGATAGAGCCTTCCCGCCTCCCTCAAGCTATATCCTTGTGTGTCCAATACTCTGTAGCCAGTCGCCAGTAATAGTTTGCCGTCGGCCTGCAGTGTGGCGACAGGCAAATGCACGACCATGTGAACCTTATCCGGATCAAAGGGATATGGAAGAATTCGGGTACCAAAAATCAGGTCAGGACTGCCATTGGGGTGAAACCTTGAAACAGCTGCACGCCAGAGAAACGGGTCGCCATTGCTGATGCTGCGTCCGATCAAAAGAAACTTGCCATCAGGCTGGCGGATCAATTGTTCAGGACTGGCGTTCTCGCCCGTCTCGAAAGACCATTTCACCAAGCCCTGTTCCCCAAAGGAATGATCTGCCGCTCCATCTTTGAATACGCGATACAACCATGTCTCGCGACCGCGCCATACGGCATAAATCAATGCTTCGTTATCTTCCATGATCGCTCGAATCTGATCACCTTCCGGGATCTCGATCAGGCCATTCGCTCCGAACGATGGATCAACTTCACCGGGTTTGCGCGGCAAATTCTTGGTGTCTGGCTGAACCATACTAAAATCCTCAATAAGATCTGATGATCTCCATCCAGGCTCGTCAACTTCTCCAAACCTGCCCGCGGAGGTGTCTGCCTGCTGATCGTCAGCGCTCTCCAGTCACTGCACAACTGTAAGACCTGACAGTTGACTCACTGCAGGATTGAGGATTTGGGTCGCACGGACATGCTGCTTCCCGTTTTCGCGAGCGAGCGTGCGCCGCAAGGGAATCGGGGGTTATTCCAGACATTGGGCAAACAGCTTTTGAATCGACTGATGGCGCTGGCTGTAGCGCTGCAGCAACACCATCTCGCGGTAAAACGTCAGCGCACCCAGTTCAATCACCCTGACGTTCAGAGGATGCTCCAGCGAGCATTGGGTCGACTTCAATTTCTTTGGCCACCAACGGGTGATTCACTTGGCACCGAAAAACGGCTGCCGGCGTGGCCCCATGATGAGGGACGCATCAACAGCGCTTCAACGCCTGCTTGTGCGCATACATCGCCTCATCGGCATCCGCCAGCAGTCGGTCCACGCTGTCATGGCGCTGCGGGTCGTAGGCAATCTGGCCGACGCTGAAACGGATCTCATAGCCGCGCTGCAACGTCGCGTTGCGCTCGTCGAGGATCTCCTTGAGCCGGGCCATGATCGCCGTGGTTTCGACCTGACTGGAGCCGGTCAGCAGCCCTACGAATTCATCGCCGCCCAACCGTCCGATCACATCGCTTTCGCGAAAGGCGATCCGCAGCACATCGGCGAAAGTCTTCAGCGCGCTGTCGCCCTCGGCATGGCCGTAGCGATCGTTGATCTGTTTGAAGTCATTGAGGTCGAAAAACAGCAGCGTTGCCGGTTTGCCCCGATGCTTGCAGGCGTCCAGCGCATGCTGGGCGAGGGTCTTGAAACCCCGGCGATTGGACAGCAGCGTCAGCTCGTCCATGCTCGCCATCTGCACCGCCATCAGCTCCTGCTCGGCCATGCCGGCAAGGTCGCGTAACAAGTCGCGCTCTTCGTCATCGAGTTCGCGCGGTTTGGTGTCGATCAGGCACAGCGTGCCCATCTTGTTGCCGTTGGGCACGGTCAGCGGGTAACCCGCATAGAAGCGAATGTTCGGCTCGCCGGTTACCAGTGGGTTGTCATGGAAGCGTTCATCCTGCCTGGCATCCGGGATCATCAGCAGCTCACTCTGAAGAATCGCATGCCCACAGAACGACACATTCCGCGGCGTTTCACTGACGCCCAGCCCCACACACGACTTGAACCATTGCCGATCACTGTCCACCAGCGTGACCAGGGCGATCGGCACATTGAACAGGCGCTTGGCCAGCCGCGTGAGCCGGTCGAAACGCTCTTCTGGCGCCGAATCAAGAAGATTCAAACCGTGCAGCGCTTGAATCCGGGTCACTTCATTGGCGGGTTTGATCGGGGCCTGCATCACGCACTCCATCGAGGTCAATGACCGCTAGAGTAGCCTGATTTGCCAGCGACTCACACACTCATCCGCCCGCGACCGGACACGGCCCGCCGGCATCAGCCCAAAGCTTGAACTGCGCGACAAAAATGTCATGCGGCACCGGCACCGGCGCGCGCCCTGCCCCGGGGTTCCAGCCCCACAGCACCAGTTTGTCATCGCTGACGTGCTTGATCAGCGCGGCGAAATCACGATCGCCGTTGCTCGAGCGATCCTTGATCATTGCGCACAATTTGTCGGGCGGCAGGCCGATCCAGGCCATCTTGTGCGCGGCAGGCGGCAGGCTCCAGTGCGGCGCCCCCGGAGGTGCGTGGGGGCCGTAACTGGCCGGTGGATTGCTCTCGGCATGGCAAGTGCCGCAGGGCAGACCGGCGGCGCCCTTGCCGTCCATGCCGCGCACCACGTTCATGGCGTGCGGGATTCCGGCGTCGAACTGCAGCGGCGAATCACCGGGAATGTGGCAGTTCTGGCAGCGCGGACTCTGGAACACCTTCTGCACCGTGCCAAACGCCTTGAGCGCCTCTTGATCATCGGCGAACAGCTCCGAAGCGTAACCGCCCAGCCCCAGCAAAATCACCGTGCCCAACAGCAGATGTCGTTTCATCTCACACCCCCGACAATTGCAGTGGCAGTTCACGCAAGCGCTGCCCGGTCAGCGCATACAGCGCATTGGCCACCGCCGGCGCGGTGGGCGGCACACCGGCCTCGCCGATGCCTCCGGGTTTGTCGCTGCTGGGCACGATGTGCACTTCGACCAGCGGCATCTCGTTGAGCCGCAGCACCTGATAATCGTGATAGTTGGACTGCGCGACCATGCCGTTCTTCACCGTCAGCTTGCTGTGCAGCGCCATGCCCAGGCCGAAGGTTATGCACGATTCCATCTGTGCCGCGATGCTCTGCGGGTTGACCGCTATCCCGCAGTCCACTGCGCACACCACACGGTGCACCCGGATCGCCAGATTGTCCTGCGACACCTCGGCCACCTGCGCCACATAACTGCCAAACGACTCATGCACCGCCACACCCAAGGCGTGCCCGTCCGGCAGTGGCGCGCTCCAGTTGGCCTTCTCTACTGCCAGATTCAGCACGCCGAGGTGGCGTGGATGCTCCTTGAGCAGCGTCCGTCGATATTCCACCGGGTCCTTGCCCGCCGCTGCCGCCATTTCATCGATCAGCGACTCCATGACAAACGCGGTGTGGCTATGCCCCACCGAACGCAGCCACAGCACATTGATCCCGGTCTGCGGTGAATGCAGCTCGACCTGCTGATGAGCCAGGCCCTTGAGATACGGGCTGTCGGCCACGCCTTCAACCGAGGTCGGGTCGATGCCGTTCTTGACCATGGTCGCTTCCAGCAGCGTGCCGGTCATGATCGACTGGCCGACCAGCACATGCTGCCAGCTCAGCGGCAGGCCCTGCCCGTCCAGGCCGATCCGCGCCTGATGCAGGAACATCGAACGGTAATAGCCGCCACGGATGTCATCCTCACGGGACCACACGGTTTTCACCGGCGCGCCGGCGGCTTTCGCCACTTGCACTGCTTCGGCGACAAAGTCTGAAGTCGGATTGGCCCGACGCCCGAACCCGCCACCGAGAAACTCGGTATGAATTTCCACCTGCTCGGGTTTGAGCCCGGTGATCTTGCCGGCGATCATCTGGTCGAGGGTCTGGAACTGCGTGCCGGTCCAGATTTCACACTTCTCGGCGCTGATCTTCACCGTGCAGTTGAGCGGCTCCATCGGCGCATGGGCCAGATACGGCACGCTGTACTCGACGTCGATTTTCTTCGCCGCTTTATCGAAGTTACCCTTGGCGTCCCCGGCCTGCGCGGCCGACGTGCCCGGGGTCGCCGCCAGTTTGCGAAAGCTGTCGAGCAGGCCCTGGCTGCTCAGGTCCGCGTTCGGCCCCATGTCCCAATCGACTTTCAAGGCATCGCGGCCCAGCTTGGCCGCCCAATAATGCTCGGCGATCACCGCGACCCCGGTCGGCACCTGCACCACCTTGTGCACGCCGGGCACCGCCAGCGCCCCGGCGCCTTCGAAGGATTTGACCGTGGCGCCGAACACCGGCGCCCGCGCGACCATCGCGGTCATCAAACCTTCGAACTGCACGTCCATGCCGAACCTGGCGCGGCCGGTGATTTTCTCCGGGGTGTCCAGACGCTTGGTCGGCTTGCCGATGACTTTCCAGTCCTTGGCCTCCTTGAAGGTGATCGACTTCGGATCCGGCACCGGCAATTGCCCGGCGGCGTCGGCCAGTTCGCCGTACGTCGCGCGTTTATCGCCGGCGATGACCACGCCCGACTCGGTGCGAATCGTCGACGCTGCGACATTGAAGCGCTTGGCCGCCGCTTCCACCAGCATCTGCCGCGCCGTGGCCCCCGCGAGCCGATAACGGTCGAACTCCATCCAGGTCGACGTTGAACCGCCCGTGATCTGCATCCCGCCAAACGCCGGCATGCCGTAATCGGCCGCCGAGGCCGGCGAGTGTTCGACGCGGATTGTCGACCAGTCGGCATCCAGCTCTTCGGCAATCAGCATGGTCAGGCCGGTCCAGATGCCCTGGCCCATTTCCGAATGCCCGAGCAGCACCGTCACGCTGTTGTCCGCAGCAATGCGCAAGAACGCATTGGGCGCAAAGACCTTGCCTTCATTCTCCGCCGCCCGGGCAAACCGATGGGCACCGGGCACGACAAACGCCACCACCAGGCCGCCGCCCAACACGGCACTGCCCTTGAGAAACCCGCGACGCGATACAGGACTGTTCATCGTCTCTCTCCCCACCCGGTTCAACCGATCTCGGACGCACGTTTGACCGCTGCGCGAATTCTTGGATAGGTGCCGCAGCGGCAGATATTGCCGGAGAGCGCCTGATCGATATCGCTGTCGGTGGGTTTGGGGATTTTCGCCAGCAGTGCGGCGGCCGACATGATCTGCCCGGACTGGCAGTAACCGCACTGCACCACATCGAGTTCGGCCCAGGCCTGTTGCACCGGGTGCGAGCCGTCCGTGGACAGGCCTTCGATGGTGAGGATTTTCTGGCCGTTGGCCACAGCGCTGGCGGGCGTGATGCACGCCCGCAGTGGCGCGCCGTCAACGTGCACGGTGCAGGCCCCGCACTGGGCCATGCCACAGCCGAATTTGGTACCGGTCAGGTGCGCCACATCACGCAGGACCCAGAGCAGCGGCATGTCGGCCGGCACATCGAGTTCCTGATCCTTGCCATTGATATTCAAGGTCAGCATCGGGGAATTTCCTCAGCCTCACGGTGTTCTGAAGGGGCGTCGCTACGGCCGGCAAAGCCTGTGCGCGCCTCGCGCTTATCCCTTTCAGCAAAGCCTAATTTGCGCCGCAAGCCAGACGTGGCGACCATCGGTCATGCCCTGTCGCAAAAATGTCGACTTTAATCCTACGGTTGCTAACGGCGCTCCCCGAGTCATCACCACCGACGAGCGCGGTCACCCCTCACATTGGTCAGGAGTCGCGAACATGGGATATGTCACCACCAACGACGGCGTCGAGATTTTCTACAAGGACTGGGGCCCGAAAGACGCCCCGGTGATCCACTTCCACCACGGCTGGCCGCTCAGCTCGGATGATTGGGATGCGCAGATGCTGTTCTTTCTCGGCCAAGGCTTTCGGGTAATCGCCCATGATCGCCGGGGCCACGGGCGCTCGAGCCAGGTCTGGGACGGTCACGACATGGACCACTACGCCGACGATGCGCTGGCGGTGGTCAAACACCTGGGGGTGAAGAACGTGGTGCATGTCGGCCACTCCACCGGCGGCGGCGAGGTCATCCATTACATCGCCCGCCACGGCCAGGACAACGTGGCCAAAGGCGTGCTGATCAGCGCGGTGCCGCCGCTGATGGTCAAGACCGAGAGCAATCCCGGTGGTCTGCCAAAATCGGTGTTCGATGACTTTCAGGCGCAGTTGGCGGCGAATCGGGCGCAGTTCTATCGCGATATTCCCAGCGGTCCGTTCTATGGCTACAACCGGCCCGGGGCCAAGCCTTCGGAAGGGATCATCGGCAATTGGTGGCGCCAGGGCATGATCGGCGGAGCCAAGGCGCATTACGACGGGATCGTCGCGTTCTCACAGACCGATTTCACCGAAGACCTGAAGAAGGTCACCGTACCGGTGCTGGTGATGCATGGCGAGGATGATCAGATTGTGCCGTACGCGAACTCGGGGCCTTTGTCGGCGAAGCTGCTGCCAAATGGCACGCTGAAGTCGTATCCGGGGTTCCCGCACGGGATGCCGACCACCGAAGCCGATACGATCAATGCGGACCTGCTGGCCTTTATTAGCGGTTGAAGCGCCTGTAGCAGGTTGCGTGCTGAGAGCGGTGCGGGCACCACCGTTCATTGTGAGAGCTGGCTTGCCAGCGATGGCGTTGGGTCAGGCAACATCCATTGTGGATGTGACAGACTCATCGCTGGCAAGCCTCGCGGCAAACAGTCCAGAGTTCATAAGCGGGTTGGCACTGGTTCAGCCCATCCAGCGAACCGACGTTGATTTCGACCTCGTCTGGCGCAGTCCATACTGCATTCATCCACCCTTCATTTCGGACGCCGACATGCCCTCCCCCGAATCCACCCTCCTGCACAGCTGGCACACCAATGCGGATGCCTGGATCGAGGTGATCCGCAGCGGCGCCATCGAAAGCCGTCAGCAGGTCACCGATCAGGCGATCCTGCTGGCGATCATGGGGCGTCAACCGCAACGCGTGCTCGACCTCGGTTGCGGTGAAGGCTGGTTGTTGCGGGCGCTGGCGGATCGCGGCATTGAGGCGGCGGGCGTCGATGGCGATGCGACGCTGGTGGAGGCGGCACGCGCCGCCGGTTCGGCCAATGTGCACGTTGCCAGTTACGAAGCGCTGGTCGAGGCCAGCGTCGATATCGGCCGCGATTACGAGCTGATCTGCGCCAATTTCTCGCTGCTGCATCAGGACATCATTGCGCTGCTCGCGGCGATGAATGCGTTGTTGATTCCCGGCGGTGCTTTGGTCATCCAGACCCTGCATCCGTGGGCGGTAGCCGCAGGCGATTATCAGGACGGCTGGCGCGAAGAATCCTTCGCCGGGTTCAAGGGCCAGTGGCAGCCGATGCCGTGGTATTTCCGCACGCTGTCGAGTTGGCTGAATGCCCTGGACATGGCGGGGTTCAGGCTGACGGGCCTGCAGGAACCGCAGCATCCGCAAAGCGCGGTGCCGCAGTCGTTGCTGATGATCGCCGAGCGGCGCCCCTTGCAGGAGTGAGCCTGCTCGCGATGGCTCTCGGTCAGGCGACACACATGCAGGGGGGCGGTCGCACTTGTCGATCTACGGCACCGCCACTCGACCAGGGACTGACTACGCTGTTAATCCAGCCCGTCTAACCTGCCGAGGATGACTGCCATGCAACGCTTCCAGAAAATTACGCCGTGCCTGTGGTTCGATGATCAGGCCGAAGCGGCGGCGACGTTTTACTGCTCGATCTTCGATCACTCGAAAATCACCGGCCTGACCCACTACAGCAAGGTCGGCCAGGAATTTCACGGCAAGCCGGAAGGCGCGGTGATGACCGTCAGTTTCGAGCTCGATGGCCACAGCTTCACCGGCCTCAATGGCGGGCCGATGTTCAAGTTCAGCGAGGCGATCTCGTTTCAGGTCAACTGCCAGAATCAGGAGGAAATCGACCACTTCTGGGGCAACCTGTCCGCCGGTGGCCCGGTGGAGGCCCAGCAATGCGGCTGGCTCAAGGACAAGTTCGGGGTGTCGTGGCAGATCGTGCCGGTGGCGTTGATGCACATGATGCAGGACGCCGACACCAGCAAGTCGCAACGGGCGATGCAGGCCCTGTTGAAGATGAAAAAACTCGACATCGCCGAACTGGAGCGGGCCTTTGCCGGCCAGAGCTAATACACTCCGGATCTGGCCTGCCGGGAACAACAACGATGAAACACGCTGCCGCCAAACACCCTGAAAAAGCCCCGCGCTTCTGGCGTGACGACGCCCTGCCCTTCATCGAGGCGCGGGCCATCGCCGATGGCCGTGAGGTCTGCTACGCCCGGCATTCTCATGCGCATTTTTCCATCGGGGCGATCACTGCCGGGCGCAGCATTTATGTGCATGAACACGCTCAGTTCGAGGTCGCGGCCGGCACCGTGGTGCTGATGAATCCGGGCGATGTGCATGCCTGCAATCCGATCGATGACCAGCCCTGGTCGTACCTGATGCTGTACGTGGAAACGCCGTGGCTGACGGATTTGCAGCATCAGTTGGGGTTCAGCGCCGAGCTTGAGTTTCGGCGTTTTTCCAGCACCCACCTGAATGACCCCAGGCTGTTCCGCGACCTGCAGGCGCTGTACGCCACCCTGGTCGATGAGCAGCAGGATGTGCTGCGCAAACAGAGCATGACGGTGGAATTTTTCAGCGAGTTGCAAGGGCGCCTGAACCCGGCCGCACATGCGCTGCGCGAGCCGAACTGCAAACTCGAGCGCGCCGCCGATTTCATCCGCGAGCACTGCACCGATCTGCTGAGCCTGGACGACATCTGCTCGGCGGCGCAGTTATCGCCGTCGTACCTGATCCGCGCGTTCAAACAGCATTACGGCATGACCCCGCATGCCTTCGTGATCAACCAACGCATCCAGTTCGCCCGCGAGCGTTTGCGCAGCGGGCAGTTGATCGCCGACGTCGCGCTGGAAGCCGGGTTTGCCGATCAGGCGCATTTTCAGCGGGTGTTCAAACAGCACCTGGCGGCGACACCCGGCCAATATCGCGGCTGACAGGTAAACCGACTACGCTGCAGATCAACCGCCCTCTGCGGCCCGGGAGTTTGCCCTGGATGATCCTGATTCTTTTGCCATCCGCCGATTACGACCCGACCGAAAGCAGCGTGCCGTGGCAGGCGTTGCGTGACGCCGGCATCGAGACACGGTTTGCCACGCCGCAAGGCCTGGCCGCCTATGCCGACGCCCGGTTGGTGAGCATTGGCTTCGGGCCCTTGAATTCGATGCTGATGACGCGCAAGGCCGATCTGCGCAGTTACGCGCAGATGATTGAAAGCGCGGCGTTTCGCCAGCCGCTGGCGTATGCCGATGTCGACCCGAATCAGTTCGACGGCTTGCTGATTCCCGGTGGTCATGCCAAAGGCATGCGCAGCCTGCTGGAATCGGCGCAGGCCCGAGACATCGCGCTGCAGTTTTTCAAGGCTGAAAAACCGGTGGCCGCGGTGTGTCATGGCGTGCTGTTACTGGCGCGTACCCTCGACCCCGACACCGGCCGTTCAGTGTTGTTCGGGCGCAGGGTGACAGCGCTTCTGGCGGCGACCATGGAGTTGCCGGCATGGTTGATGACCGCGCCGTGGCTGGGGCGTTACTTCCGCACGTATGGGCAAACCGTGGAGGCGGAAGTCAGCGCCGCGCTGTCGCGAAAGTCCGACTTTGTGCGCGGCCCCCTGATCGCCAAACGTGACAGCGCGCAGTCGCCGCAGCGCGGTTTTGTCGTGCGTGACGGCCAGTTGCTCACGGCACGCTGGCCCGGCGATTGCCATCGATTCGCCGCCGAATGGGTCGCCCTGTTGCAGAACAGATTGGCGAAGTAACCGGCCATCAAGGCAACAACAGATAACCCGCACTCGCCGCCAGCAACAAAGCCATGACCCGGTTGAACAGGCGCATCCCCGCCGGATTAGCCAGATAGCCGCGCAAAAACGTCCCGGCATACACCCAGCAGCCCACCGACAGATAACAGATCACCAGATACACCGCCGCGAACTGCCAGACCAGCCGCGCCTCGCCATCGGCGACAAACGCGCCCATCCCCGCCACGCAGGCCAGCCAGGCCTTCGGGTTGAGCCATTGCATCACCGCGCCGTACAGCATCGACGGTGCGCGTCCTGAAACTTCTGCGCGCAACTGACCGTCATCGGCGGCCAGTTTCCAGGCCATGAATAACAGGAACGCCACGCCGGCCAGTTGCACCACCCGGGTCATGAACGGCCACAGCGTCAGCACTTCATGCAGGCCCAGGCCCATCAGCACCAAGAGCAACACAAAGCCCAGCGTCGCCCCCGCTACATGCCGCTGGCTGGCGCGAAAGCCATACTGCGCGCCGGAACTCAACGCGACGATATTCACCGGCCCCGGCGTTATCGAGGCCACCAATGCAAACGCCGCCATGGAAACAATCAGACTCATCGCACACCTGCTTCAAATGAAAAGGAACATGACGCACGTTAATGCCAGCCTGTTCACCGAGTATTGAAGAAAACTACCCCCGAACGAACTCCACTCGTCGCTGGCGAGCACGCCGCCCGTACAACACTCACATCAACTAACAAATAGCCAACATCGATAACCCGCACTTGTCCAGCGCACTCGGCGAACTTGAACACAGTTTGAAACCAAGCATAAACCGACCACTCTTTTTCACTTGATATAGTCGCGCCGCCATAACGAACACCCTTAACTTAGTTCAACCCATAACTTGTCACGGATGATGCTTGCCCACATGAATAATTCAATTAACCTGTTCAAGCCTTTGCCCTTATCTGCATCGACCCGGGAACGCCTGGCCATTGCCGATACATTGTCTTCGCTCTACGAGTTGTCAGACTCGCCAGCGTCGACTATCACCGAGCGTGCAGACGATCGCGCGGATATCAGTCAAATTCTGGTCAGCCTGATTGAAGACAGCGAGTTCGAGCAAGCCCACCGTTCCTGCAGAACCGTGTTTCGCCAACTGGTCAGGCGCCCCGAATTCATGCAGCTTGCCGGTCCATTCGGGCTGGGCGAGGACGATTTCTTTCTGCTCACCCAAGACGGAAAACTGCTGCAAACGGAGATCACGGACAATGCGGTGCCGCGCTTTGAGTTCGCGGACGTCACCGATACCGTCACTCACGCCATTCCCGATTCAAGCGACACCTTAAAACAACTATCAACTGTCACAAAACTTACCGGCGGAGTTGTTTCCTCAAGCCATTACATTCCATTAAACAACTGGTTGTCGTTTCATCAACTGGAGATCCCTGAGAACATTCAAGGCATTGCCGATCTGGTCAACTTCCTGAAACTTCAACTTCCGGATCCTTCCAGCTATGGCAACTACTGGGGCGTCTCGAACGCCGTCGGCGAGCCGGAACTGGCAATCAGTAGCGATCACTATGCCGTTGTACGCCAGTGCATTGCGCAATCTGTCGGCAACAATGGCTCCACACCGAAAACCCTGCTCGATTATCTGGCCGATGCCCTGTTTGAAAGTCATACCCTTTCCAGAGCCTTTCTGCAGGAAGACCCTGAGGCGAGCTGGGCGCTGCTGGTCGACACACCACAGGCCGAGGCTTTTGCCCTGGCGTGTGTGCACGCCATGAACCCGCAAGCGTCAGCCGCGCAATCCAACCTGACGCACCATCAGCGCAGCGCCTTGCTGGTTGCCGCGATCCTGCTCGACTTCGGTCTGGCCGACGCGAGCAAACGTCAGTTCTACCATTCGTTTCACGTGTACGCGCCGCGCTATGTGCAGGCCACCCGCAACGAGATCATCGAAGAATTCACCGATATCGTCGTCAACTCGTACGGTGTGCAACCCACCAGCGCCCCCCTGGCGTTGCAACTGATTTTCGCCGGCCTGGCCCCTGAGTTTCTGGTCGTCACACCGCCGAACCTGCAACTGGGGTCGTGTGGCTGGGTGATGCTGCGCAAATCGGTCCTGCTCGCCGAAAGCGTTGCGCCGGGGCTATCGCGCCGTATGACTTATGAAAGCCTGAAGACACGGGGCGCCACCGCTCCGGTCAGCCCCGCCCAGCGGGCGCTGCATGACGTGATCATGACCCGCTGCATTCTGGTCTGGCACGCGATCAACGGGCTCGAGCCGGACGCCACCGAAGATCTGCC
Source organism: Pseudomonas sp. 86_A (assembly GCF_017491705.1). Taxonomy (NCBI): domain Bacteria; kingdom Pseudomonadati; phylum Pseudomonadota; class Gammaproteobacteria; order Pseudomonadales; family Pseudomonadaceae; genus Pseudomonas; species Pseudomonas sp. 86_A. Next base: position 125,393 of record NZ_JAFGYS010000017.1, read on the forward strand.
GACGCAGATGCTTGTTGAGCAGGCGCTGGCTCGCTACAACAGCTTCCAGGGGCAAATGAGCGAAGCCTTGAAGAACATCGCGACGCCTCCGGTCAGTCGCCGGGCGCTGGCCAGGACTGCGATAGAGGGCGTCGGGTTGAACCCCGAGGCCAGCATTCGAGACGTGAGCGGCCAGGCCGAGTCCCTGCTGGATGTGTATCTGGCGCGCAGATTGAGTGCCTACAACAATGACTGGACCGAAAGGCTGCAACGCCTGGAACCTGCCAATACGTTATTCGCCCGAGAAATCGACCGCCAATACCTGCTCCATCAGACAGGCGTTGCCACGTTAACGCGCCTCGCGTTGATGCAAAGCCAGGTGGCCGATCGTGTCGCCATCGAGCAAGGGCATCTGGCGTTGTACCGGGTGATCCGGGTTCGTCCGATCAGGTCCGAGGGGCTGATTCGCAGCGAGACTGACGTCACCGCGCCCTACGGTGTGGTCATGCTCAGCAAAATCAATGACGACATCCGTGCCTACGAACTGTTCCCGCTGCTGGGCGTGTGCCGGGAGAACCAGGCCCTGATCCCTCAATTCAACGAACGGTCCCTGTGGCAGGAGGACACTACGCAATTCAGATCGGACATCGTCCTGCACGAGGCGTCCATGGACCCGGCCTATTTCAACGGCAAGGCGCTGGACAGCCGCGCAAATCCGCAACCGCATGATTTTGTGCTGGAGCGCTTTGCCCAGTTTGAAAAGGCGGACGTCATCCGTTACCAACGCAGCCCGATGCAGAGTTTTGCAAGCCCGCGCTTCCAGGCGATCGCCGAACAAGTGGTCAAACACAATCCACCGCTGCCCTACAACGCGTTCTACGCCATGGGTTACGACAAGACCGCGATTGAAGCCAGCAACGAGCGATGGGAGCAGGCATTCGAGACGATTCTGAACATCATCATTCCGTTCAAGGAGTGCGTCGAAGGCCTGGCATCCGGCAGACAAGACCGCCGCAGCAGCGCACTGTTCGGCTGCGTGATGGACGCGACCCTGCTGCTGTTTGCCTTTGTCGGCGCCGCCGGCACGTTCGCCAAGGCACTGAACAGCAGTGCCAGACTGCTCGATCTGAGCAAGGTTGGCGGGCGTTTTGTGCTGTCGCTGTTCAACCCGCTGGACGGGGTCCCGCAACTGCTTCAGGGCGGTGCAAAACTGCTTGGCAAAGGCGCTTTCAAACTCGGTCATTACGGTCTGTCGGTCACTCAACTGGGGGCCGGTCAGTTGCGTCGTTTGACCCACAGCAGCAGTGGTTCGTATGACCTGGTCAAGGCGTTGAGCGAGACCGGCGCTGCCGCGCAGATACGCATGACGCTGCCCACGGTGGCCCATGCCCGGGCGTTGTTCAAGGATGACACGCTCGAAACGCTCGAGCAGATTGTGACGCGATTGAGTGAAAAAAATATTTCCATACCGAAGGATGCGTCGGTGTCCGAACTTGAGCACCTGTTCAATAACAGTGTCAGAGAGGCAGCCATTCCCTTGCGTTCGGTTCAGGACCTTGAGTCATCGATTGGTTCCACAGCCGTGAACGATCTACTGAGAACGTTCATTGAAGGCAAACCTGCCCGATTCAATGGCACGCACTTCACCACAGGGGCACGAGACTATGCGCAAACATTGGGTGTCGTGGCCGAGCTCGATGCCAAAAAAATCATCTATCTGAAAAACCATCAGCGAACTGTGCTGGCCAAAGATCTCGGAAAAGCCCCCTACAGTGATGTCATGCCCGAATCCTCGTTCAACCCTGAAGGTTTGATCGACAACTCCCAGCGCGCCGCTGCGTGGATGTTGAAAGGCTCTACCTCCGCAGGCAATGACTTTGAAAATATCCTGGCCGTCCTGCGCGAGTTCACCAACAACAAAAAGTCGTTACTCGACTCACGCGTCATCAAGGAAATTCACGCACGACTGGTGCCTGAATTGGCCGGCTCCGCCCGTCAGGCCGGCGCTCCCACCAAATATGGCAGCAGCGCCACCGGTTTCGCGTTGCTCGATCAGCACTTGAAAACCCTGGACGCAGCGCATCAGCACTTTGACAAGCACCTGCTTGCCGCCATCGCAGGTTTCCAGGGCTTCGGCGATGGAAACGGACGTACCGCCAGCGCCGTTTACGCGATCAGTCAGCTGCGTAACAACCAATTCAAACCGATGCCGAAACATGTATTTCTATTATTGAGCGATCTGGGTTAATCGTTATTGCGGTAAGGCCACGTAACCCCGCGCCCTGAATGAAAGGGCGCGGATTTCTTTCACTCCCCCACCACCATCGCCGGCACCGTAAACCGAAACTCCGTGCCCTCACCCAACTCACTGCTGGCCTCGATCCGCCCGCCGTGGGCCTCGACGATGCCTTGGGTGATGTACAAACCGAGTCCGGTTCCGGTCGGATTCCCCTCCTTCACCGTCCAGTAACGATCAAACACGCGCGCCAGGTTTTCCTTGGGAATGCCTTCGCCGGTGTCACGCACGGTGAACACGATGTCTTTGCCGTCAGACTTCGCCAACACGCCCACCGAACCTTTGCGCGGGGTGAACTTGATGGCGTTGCCGATCAGGTTCGACAGCACCTGAAACAAGCGCTCCGGGTCGGCATGGATCTTCAGGTCGGGATCGGCTTCGAACGAGATGCTGATGTCCTTGTCCAGCGCCAGCGGTCCGAGCAGCGACTGGGTTTCCTCGAACATTTGCCCGACGTCCAGCGTCTGCGGGGAGATGCTGTAGCGCCCGGCATCGATTTTCGAGGTATCGAGCAAATCTTCCAGCAAGGTGTTCATACGGCCGGCGGCCTGCTGCATGGTGTCGATGGCCGTGGAAATACGCCGCGAGGTATGTGGCCCGTCGGAGCTGAAGGCCTTCTGCATCATGCCGCAGAGCATCGAAATCACGGTCATCGGGTTGCGCAGGTCGTGGGAGACCACTGCCACCAGCTCATCGCGGGCGCGCACCGCTTCCTGCTCACGGCGCACCTGGCGGGCCAGATCGTTTTCCAGCGCGGAACGACGCAGATCATTGGCCGCGAACAAATCGCCGTGGCTCCACTTGATGGAGATCCCGGCCATCTCGACTTTCCAGATTTCGAACGAGGTGCGCGGGCGCAAGCGCAGGCCGGCGTCGGAGTTTTCCATGGCCAGCGGCTTGTTCGGATCGCCACTCCAATTGATGTTTTCCTTCACCTCGGGGCGGAACCACAGCACGCCGTTGTCCACCGGTTTGGGCAGGCTCATGGCGAGCACACCGCTGGCCACTGACTGAAACTGCGCGGCGGGCGGGTAGACCGTCGTCAGGTTATGGCTGGCGAACACCGGCTCACCGCCCTCCTGCAGCCACCTGTGAAGGGCGCGAATATCGTCCGGTTCCGGGCAATTGCCGTAACGGTGCAATTGCTTGTCTTCGATGATCGCGATGCCGCCGGCGCCGGCCAGCGCCATGAGCACTTGTGGATGTTGCGCCAGCCCATCAAAAACGTTTTGTGGCGAGTCGATCATCGCCTGATTGAGCAGTGCCAGCGCCTCGACTTTTTCCTCACGCTGGCGGCTGATTTCCAGCGCCTCCATCGCACTGATTTGCAGCGACAGTACTTGTCCGATGGTTTGACAGGCCGTGCGCAGTTCATGCGGCACGTGCAGCGGCTGGCGATTGCCGCAACTGATCAGGCCCCACAACTTGTCGCCCTTGAGCAGCGAAATGCTCATCGACGACAGCACGCCCATGTTTTTCATGTACTGGCAGTGAATTGGCGAGACGCTGCGCAGCGTGGCAAAACTCAGGTCCAGCGGTGTTTGCGTATCCGGGCGCAGCTTGGGCACCAGCGGCACTGGCTGGTAATCGGCGTCAGGGATGATCCGCAGCCAGTTGGTGCGGTACAGCTCGCGGGCCTGCTCGGGGATGTCCGAAGCCGGGAAGAACAGGCCGTTGAACACTTCCATCGACGGCGCAGTCGCCTCGGCGATGACCTGACCGTGGCCCTCCTCTTCGAAGCGGTAGATCAGCACCCGGTCGTAACCGGTCATGGCCTGGATTTCCTTGACGCTGATGTCGTACAACGCCTGCAGCGTGGTGGCCGCTTGCAGGCGCTGGAGCATCCGCCCCAGATGGGTCTGGTTACCGGCGACGTTACGCGGCTGAAAGTTCTCGACGTGGATTTCCAGTTCCAGAATCAACACGCCCTGATGCCGGTGCAGCAGGCCTTCGAACGCGGTACCGTTGAGGCGCAAATGCAGCGGCCCCGAGTCGGAGAATGACGGTTGCTGCAAGGCCTCGCGCACCGCACCGGCGTGAGCCTCGCCGAGCAGACTGTGCAGCGGCTGGCCGATCAGCTCCAGTGCTGGACGGGCCAGCAGCGTCTCGACGTTGGCACTGACCTGGATGATCTCCAGCGCAGGCTCGCTCAGTGTCAGCAACAGGCCATGAGGCTGAATCGCCCCGGGAAAGCGGATCGGTTCGTCGGCACAGTTGGCCAGCAGTTCTTCAAAGGCTTCTTGGTCTTGCGGGGTCATGCCAGTACCTCCCGGCTTTCGAGCCAGCGCTCGAAACAGCTGAATGTGGTTTGGGCGGCGGCGACAACGGCCGCGCGCTCGTCAACGTCCATCGGGCGAGCGCCCAGGTATTCAATGAAATCGCGCCAGCGACGGCCGGTGGCGGCACCGTAGACATCGAGGAATGCCGCACCGTTGTCTGCGTTCAGGCCCAGGCGCGTGGCGATCTCCCGGCGCAGGATCTGCCCGCCCAGCGTCGCGCCTTCGAGCACGTACAACACACCCAGGCACGCGGCGCTGGAATCGATGACGGGCAAATGCTGACAGATCGGCAACTGCTCCAGCGTCCGAACCGACTCGCCCAGCTTGCACAAGTCGCGTTGCAGGATAGGAGTCTTGAGGCGCGGAGTGAGATCGAAATCGGTGGGGATGCGCGCGCTCTCGAGCAACGCGGTTTCCAGTGGTCGGTAAAACCCGTAATAGGCCTGCATCAACCGTTGGAAGGCGTCGGTATCGAGCTGATCGGTGAAAAAAGGAAGGCGTTTTTCCAGTGCGATGTGCAGTTCGGCAGTGCCGGCACGCAGATCTTGCAGCACCGGTGGCACATAGACTTCACGGGCCTTTGCTTGCATGTAGATCGCTCTTGGTGGGGCCGCTTCGGGGCCGGCAGGGTGTGTGCAGCGTCTGACGAATATTACACGGCAATCGCCTTTTTCTGACTTGGCACACAGTTTTTTCTGACGAAACCATGGCCTTCTGACTTTTCAGAGTTCCGGCGAATCGGAAAAGTTCGACGCGGTCGTCAGCGCACGACAACGCTGTACCGTGACAGCACCGAGTGACTGTACGGGTCGCGTGCCCCGAAGGCTGTGATAAAAAAGATTCTTCACGTTTCTGGAGCGCCGCCATGGACCTCGCCACGCTTTCGCTGTTTCTCCCGGCCTGTTTCGCCCTGAACATGGCGCCTGGCCCGAACAACCTGCTGTCGGTGAGCAATGCCACCCGTTACGGCTATCGCCGTGCCTGCGCGGCCGGTGTCGGGCGGATTCTGGCGTTCGCCGGGATGATCGCCCTTGCCGGTGCGGGGCTGTCGGTGGTGCTGCAGACCTCGGAATGGCTATTCCACGCCATCAAGATCGTCGGCGCGGCCTACCTGTTGTATCTGGCGTGGCAACTGTGGCGGGCCAATCCCGACGCCGAGCATCAGGTGACGGGGGCGGCCGTCGGTTTCTTCGCCCTGGCCCGCCAGGAGTTTCTGGTGGCGGCGGGCAATCCGAAAGCGATCCTGCTGTTCACCGCGTTTCTGCCGCAATTCGTCGATCCGAGCCGCCCAGTACCGGCGCAATTCGCCGTGCTCGGCGCGCTGTTCCTGCTGCTGGAATGGATCGCCATCGGCGCCTATGCGTGGATGGGCCTGCACATGCGCCGCTGGTTCGCCGAGCCACGCGGCAAGCGGATCTTCAACCGTTGCTGCGCGGGGTTGCTGTCGGCGGCGGCTTCGGTGCTGTTGATGGCGAAACGCGCTTAAGCCTCGGAAGGGCCTTTGAGTTCGACCTGATTGCCGTCCGGGTCGAAGCAGTACAGCGACAGGCCGTAGCCCTCGGCGCCGAAGCGTCTGGCGGCTTTTTCAACGCTCAGTCCGCAGGAGTGCAGATGGTTGACCAGCGCAGCTTCATCGAACGGCTCGATGCGCAGGCAAAAGTGATCGACGTTGCGCCGCTCGGTTCCGGCCGCCCCGCCGCCCTTCTTGCCCAGCTCACCCTGCAGGTCGACAAGGTCGATCATTGAGCTGCCGGCGCGCAGGTGCACCAGCCCCAGTTTCTCGTTGTGTTTGACCACTGCGGCGCCGAAGACCCGCTCGTAGAAGTCGATACTGCGTTGCAGGTCCGCGACGCGCAGGACGATGTGATCGATGTGCTGAATGATGAACGGTGGCATGAACTCAATCCCTCAACTGTAGGAGCTGCCGCAGGCTGCGATCTTTTGCCTTTGATTTTGAAACAAGATCAAAAGATCGCAGCCTGCGGCAGCTCCTACACGGTAGTTCAGGGCATTTGGAAATTCACTGTCGATTTTTCGGTGGAGCCATCGGGAATCTGGATTTACGCTCTGGCCATGAACATACAAACCGCCCCCCTGCCGCCCCACGCCGAAATGGTTCGCGCCATGCTCGAACGCGACACCGCCTACGAGGGGGTGTTCTTCACGGCTGTGAAAACTACCGGGATCTTCTGCCGTCCCAGCTGCACGGCGCGCAAGCCAAAACCGGAAAACGTCGAATTCTTCGCCCATGCCGATGAGTGCTTGTCGGCCGGTTATCGCGCCTGTCTGCGCTGCAAACCGCTGGACGCCGCGGCCATCGCCCCCGAATGGGTGCAGCGTCTGCTCAGCGCCGTCGACGCCGATCCTGAAATGCGCTGGAGCGACGCCCAGTTGCTGGCCGAGGGCATCGAACCGCTGAAGCTGCGGCGCTGGTTCAAACAGCATTTCGGCATGACCTTCCACGCGTGGCTGCGCACCCGCCGGCTCGGCATCGCGCTGGGCGGGATCCGCCAAGGCGCCTCGATTGATCATGCGGCGTTCGACTCAGGCTATGAATCGCTCAGCGGTTTTCGCGATGCGTTCCAGAAGTCGTTTCACATCACTCCGGGGCGCGCGGCCACCACCGAACCGCTGCTGTTCACCCGCCTGACCACGCCGTTGGGGCCGATGATCGCCATGGCCGAACGTCGTGGGCTGGTGCTGCTGGAGTTTCTTGATCGGCCGGCGCTGACCCGCGAGGTCGAGGCATTACAGACCCGTCATGGCTATGTGGTCGCCCCCGGGCACAACGCGCATCTGCAGCAGATCGAAACTGAACTGGCGGCGTATTTCGCCGGCAAGCTCAGCGCATTCGGCGTCGCCTTGCACCTGCCCGGCAGCGCGTTCGACTGTCAGGTCTGGGCCGAACTGCGGCAGATCCCCTACGGCCACACCACCACTTACGGCGCCCTCGCGGCACGCCTGGGCAAACCCGGCGCCAGTCGCGCCGTGGGCCTGGCCAACGGGCACAATCGGCTGTCGATCGTGGTGCCGTGCCATCGGGTGATCGGTGCGGATGGCTCGCTGACCGGTTATGGTGGCGGACAGCCGCGCAAGGCGTTTCTCCTGCGGCTGGAAAGCGCTGCAGTGCAGATCACCCGGCAACTGGCGTTTTGACGATGTTCTCCAATCAAAGGGTTGCGATGCTTGCTGAAAGAACATGACTGAGTGCTATCAAGCGGCGAGCGCGCATCTGTCCGCACTCGACGACCACTGGCAGCGCCATATCAGCGCCGTCGGCCCTTGCCTGCATCAACCGCACCCGGCGCGTGATCCGTACGAATCGCTGGTGCGGGCGATCGCCTATCAGCAACTGCATGCCAAGGCCGGGGACGCGATTGTCGGGCGTCTGGTGGCGTTGTTTCCCGAGCAGACCTTCCCCCGGCCGGAGCAGATTCTGGCGAGCAGCTTCGAGCACTTGCGCGGCTGTGGGTTTTCGGCGGGCAAGATTGCGACGATTCAGGGCATCGCCCAGGCGACGCTGGACGGCGTGGTGCCGGATTACCCTACGGCGCTGGCAATGGACGACGAGGCGTTGATCGAGCGCCTGGTCAGCCTGCGCGGGGTGGGCCGCTGGACAGTGGAGATGCTGCTGATTTACAGCCTGGAGCGCATGGATATTTTGCCGGCGGACGACTTTGGCGTACGCGAGGGCTATCGGCGATTGAAGGGGCTGGCGCAGCAGCCGACGCGCAAGCAGATGATCGAGATCGGCTTGGCGTGGAGCCCGTATCGAACGGTGGCGGCGTGGTATCTGTGGCGCGTACCCAAACCGCTGATCCCCCTGTAGGAGCTGCCGCAGGCTGCGATCTTTTGATCTTGCTTTCAAAAGATCGCAGCCTGCGGCAGCTCCTACGGGGGAAGGTGTTCTCAAATCACAGGCCTGACTTCAACTTGCTGAACGCCCGAATCAACGCCCGGTTGAACGCCTTGCCATTGTCATTCTTGCTGTACAGCGAAGCCCGCACCGCCTCGGACGGGTACGTCCCCGGATCATTGCGGATCGACGCATCCACCAACCCGTCCGCCGCCGTGATCGCGTTGGCGTAATGGATGGTGTCGGTGATCGGCGCGATCACCTCGGGGGTCATCAGGTAATCCATCAAGGCCAGCCCGGCCTGCGGATGCGGTGCATCCTTGGGAATGACCATCGCATCAAACCAGATCAGCGTGCCTTCTTTCGGGATGCGGTAACTGAGCTTGAACGGCTTGTTCGCCGCCTGCGCCTGCCCCGCCGCAATCGCCACGTTGCCGTTCCACGACATCGCCACGCAGGTGTTGCCATTGGCCAGATCGCTGATGTTCAGGTCGTTGTCGAAGTAGCGGATGTACGGGCGGATCTTTGCCAGTTGCTGCTCGGCGAGTTTCAGGTCGTCGAGGTTCTGCCGGTTGATGTCCAGGCCCATGTATTTCATGACCGCCGCGAACACTTCGTTCGGGTCGTTGAGCAGACTCACCCCGCAATCGGCAAATTTCGATACCACTGCCGGGTCGAACAGCATCGCCCAGCTGTCGGTCGGCGGATTCGCCAGACGCTGTTTGATCGCCTGTTCCTGATAACCCACGCCGGTGGTGCCCCAGGCGTAGATCCCGGCGTAACGGTTGCCCGGATCGAACACCGCCATGTGCTGGCGAAACTCCTCGCCGACCCCGGCGAAGTGCGGCACTTGGGCCTTGTCCAGCGGCTGGATCGCGCCGCTTTCGATCGCTCGCGACAGATGCTGGCCGGCGGTCAGCACCAGGTCATAGCCGCTGCGACCGGTGAGCAGTTTGGTCTCCACGGTTTCCAGCGAATCGAAGTGATCGGCGACCACGTGAATACCGGTTTTCGCTTCGAAATTCTTCAGCGTATCCGGGGCCAGGTACTCGCCCCAGATATACAGATTGACCACCGGTTTGGCGGTGTCGGCGGCCTGCACACACAGGGGTGCAAGCACCAGCAATAACGCTTGAGTCAGTTTGTGCAGGCCCATCATTACACCCCCTTCTTGTCAGGCGTGCCGGCGTATTGCGGCATGGTGATGCACGCGACGTTGCCGCCACCGAGGAGGATTTCCCGGGAGTTTTCGATGCCGACGATCTTGTGCTGCGGGAACAGTTCAGCGAGGGTCGCCAGGGCCACCTGGTCGTTGCGATCACCAAACAGCGGCACCACGATCGAGCTATTGCCAGCGTAGTAGTTGATGTACGACGCGCAGATTTTGGTCCCGGCCTGACGGGTATGGGTGCTGTCCTGCTGATCGAGGCCTTCGGCTTCTTCGGCGGTCCACTCCAGCACGTCCGGCTGCGGCAGCTTGTGCACGATCAACTCGCGCCCACGGCTGTCGCGGGTGCTGCGCAGGATGTCGTAGGCCTCCTGATAGATTTCCCATTGCGGATCATCACGGTTGTCGGTCCACTGCAGCACCACTTCGCCGGGGCGCACGAAGCACGCGAGGTCGTCGACATGGCCGTCGGTTTCGTCGAACTTGCAGCCCCGGGGCAGCCAGATCACCTGTTCGGCGCCGAGGTAATCGGTCAGGCGCCGGGTGACTTCGTCCTTGCCCAGGTGCTGGTTGCGATTGCGGTTGAGCAGGCATTGTTCGGTGGTGAGGATGCTGCCCTGACCGTCGCTCTGGATGCCGCCGAGTTCGGCAATCAGCGGCGCGCGGTAGCGGTCGAAGCGTTCGATTTCGAGGATCTTGCTGGCGATCTGGTCGTCCTTGTCCCACGGGTAATAGAGGCCACCGTCGAGGCCGCCGTAGGCATTGAACTCGAAGTCGACGCCGCGCACTTCGCCGCTTTCATCGTTCACCACAAAGCACGGGCCACTGTCGCGGAACCAGGTGTCGTTGCAGGTCATCTCCACCACGCGCACTTGCGGCGGCAACTGGCGACGGGCAGTGGCGAACTGCGCGGCGGAGGCGCAGACGGTGACCGGTTCGCTGTGCGAGATGGCGGTGACGATCTGCACCCAGACTTTCTGCGCCGGCTTGGCGCCGTTGCGCCAGACGTCGGTGCGCTCCGGCCAGCCGAGCCAGCAACCGGACTTGCGTTCGAATTCGCCGGGCAGACGGAAGCCGTCGTGTTTGGGGGTGGAGTCGAGCAAACGTGCCATGGTCAAACCTCGTCTTGGGGTTGGGAATGACCACAGGCTACGGTCGAGGGCGGTCGGCCCGCCAACGATGATTATTTCGGAACCGTTGAATTCAATTCATCAATCGGCCAGTTGATCGTTGAACCATTCAAGCATCTGCACCACCGCCGGCCGCTCCAGGCGCAGCCGTTCGCAGACCAGCGCGTACTGGCCGAGCGCGGTCATGCTCGAGGTGAATGGCCGCACCAGCCGCCCGCTGAGCAAATCCTCTTGCGCCGTCAGGTTGTCCCCCATGGCCACGCCCTGCCCTTGCGCCGCCGCTTCCAGCGCCAACCCGGCATGGGCGAAATACAACTGGCGCTGCGGGCGCAGGTCACCGGCGTGGCTGGTCAGCCACGCGGTCCAGGTCTTGCCGTCCTGATCGTCGTGCAGCAGGCAATGACGCGCCAGGTCTTTGGGCGTCTTCAGGTTGCCCTGGTTGAACAGCCCGGGGCTGCACACCGGGAAGAATTGCAGCGCCGGCAGCGGCCGCACGAAGTAGGCACTGCTGTCCACCGGGCCAGTGCCATAGGTGATCGCCAGGTCAATGTCTTCACCCGGTGCGCTGGCGTCGATCGGTTGCTCGTACAGATGCAGGGTGATGTGCGGATAGCGCACATAGAAATCGGTGAGGCGGTTCATCAGCCACTTTTGCGCCAGTTCTGCGGTGACCGCCAGGCGCAATACCGCAAGCGACGACGGATCGCGCAGCTCATCACAGGCTTCGCCGATCAGTTCGAAGGCCTGCTGCAGGCTCTGCATCAGGCGTCCGGCGGCGATGGTCGGGCGGATCTGCCGGCCTTCGCGGATGAACAGCGCGACACCCAGTTGCTCTTCGAGCTGCCGGATCTGGTGGCTGACCGCGCTGTCGGTGACACACAGCTCGGCGGCGGCCCGGCCGAAATGCGCGTGGCGGGCGGCGCATTCGAAGGTTCGCAGGGCGGCCAGTGAGGGGAGTCTTCGCATGGGTTGGGGTGCCTTTTTTTAGGACATGCTGACCGGGCTGGCGGTGGGCGTCCAGTGCGACCGAGTTATCGTTCATCGCGAGCAGGCTCACTCCTACAATTGAAATGCATTCCAATTGTAGGAGTGAGCCTGCTCGCGATGGCACCAGAACAAACACTGCAAAATCTTCTAGGCTCAACCGCACCCCTTCAGCCAACAGGAGGCCGCTCATGCACCTCGAAGGCTCTTGCCACTGCGGCGCTGTCACCTTCAGCCTGACCAGCGCTCACCCCTATCCTTATCAACGCTGCTACTGCTCGATCTGCCGCAAGACCCAGGGCGGTGGCGGTTACGCGATCAACCTCGGCGGCGACGCGGCCAGTCTGAAAGTCCAGGGTCGCAAGCACATCAGCATCTACCACGCGAAGCTTAAGGAAGAAGGCGAAAAGCGTGCCCATCGCAGCACCGCCGAACGGCATTTCTGCTCGCAGTGCGGCAGTGGTTTGTGGTTGTTCAGCCCGGAATGGCCGGAGCTGATTCACCCGTTCGCTTCGGCCATCGATACGCCGCTGCCGGTGCCGCCGGAGCATACGCATTTGATGCTGGGTTCGAAGGCGCCTTGGGTTGAGGTGGATGCGAAACCCAAGGACAAGCAGTTTGCGGTGTATCCCGAGGAGTCGATTGCGCAGTGGCATGAGCGGTTGGGGTTGGGG
>NZ_JAFGYS010000167.1:0-452 GCF_017491705.1 Pseudomonas sp. 86_A
GACGTCGTGGTCGCCGGCGGCCATCGATTCGTCGAGGTCGCGCGAATCGGTGTACACGCGCTGGAACACGAAGCCCTGCGGCGGATGCACGCGGTGGTAGTACGTTTCCTCGAGCGAGCTCTCGACGGGCACGTTGTCGGTGTCGTGCTTGTGCGGCGGATAGCTCGACGAGTGCCCGGAAGGCGTGCGCACCTCGACGACGAGCAGCGCCTCCGCCGGCTCGGTCTGCGGCAGGATATCGCAGACGTAGCGCGTGTTCGCGCCGCTGCCGCGCACCGGGCGCCGCATCTGCGACGGCTTGATGGGCCGCGCCGGATAGCGGCCGGCCGCCGGCGCGCTCGCCACGCCGAGCTCCGCGTCGCGCGACGCGCGCACGATGACGGACAGCTTCGGCGGCAGGTACAGCGCGTACGGCGCGACGCCGTCGAACACGCTGTCGCGCGAGCCGAGCG
>NZ_JAFGYS010000168.1:0-450 GCF_017491705.1 Pseudomonas sp. 86_A
GCTCGTAGGAGATGTCGGCGTCGCCGCGCACTGCTGGAGCGCGGCGGTTGCCGGCCTGCGGCACCATGCGCCAGATCACGCGCTTGATCTTCGGCAGCGGACCACACGCCCAATCGTCGTTGCGCTCCATGATGACTTCGGTGCCGGCGGTCCACTTCGTCACCTTGTAGGCGCCGGAGCCCGCGGTTTGCTGTTTTGTAAACTCGAGGCCCCAGGGATCCTTCTCGCTCGCATTCTTCTTCACGAGCTCCGAGTTGACGATGCAGGGCACGATCACGGCGAGATCGGGGATCGTGAGCCTGTCCTTCTTCAGGAAGTCGACGCGCACGGTATAATCGTCGATCACGACGAACTGCTCGGGCTTGGTCAGCGAACCCGCGCTCATCTGGAAGGTCGGGAAGCCGCCGACGCTGACGGCGCGGTCGAGCGACCATTTCACGTCCTTGGCGG
>NZ_JAFGYS010000169.1:0-450 GCF_017491705.1 Pseudomonas sp. 86_A
CCTTCAACCTTGCCCTTGTCGCGGGGCTTGCGGCTGCGGGTCGGCAAAATCGTCGTGTCGTAGTGCTCGGCCATGGCGGCAAAGGTTTGGTTGAGCGTCGGCTCGAACCACAACGCCTTGACGACCCCGGCCTTCAGATTGTCGCAGACGATCGCCTTGGGAACTCCGCCGAAGTACGACAAGGCTCGGGTCTGGCCTTCGATCCAATCTGGTAGTCGCTGACCGAAGCTTCCCATAGCGAAGGTCAGCGACGAGGCCCCGAGCACCGCGACAAATATCTGCGCCTGACGGATCTCGCCGGTTTGCGGATCGATCACCTCCACCGTCGGACCGGCATAGTCGGTCTGCATAACTGCACCCGCCGCGTGGCGATGACGGAAGGTCGGGTTCGCCCGGCGCCGATAGACGTCAAACTTCTCGCAGAACCACGTGTAACCATAGCCCTCGGGA
>NZ_JAFGYS010000170.1:0-449 GCF_017491705.1 Pseudomonas sp. 86_A
GGAATACGGTGCGGGTGTCCCCCAACGCCGTGGCTGCCCCCGCAACTGTAAGCGGCGAGCCTTCGTCAAAAGCCACTGGGCCTGCGGGCCTGGGAAGGCGGCGACAGGCAACGACCCGCGAGCCAGGAGACCTGCCGTCAGTCGTGGTCACACGCGAGCACATTGGGCGGGGTGTCCTGATGAGTGTTGAGCTGCCTTCCTCTTGAGGCAGCGGCCAAGCTGCGTTCGCGGTGACGTGCCACGTTATCGCGAGACTATTGATGACCTCCCGTAAGATCTTCGCGCCACGCTGCGCGTTGCTCCGTTCAGTTGCATTTTCCTGCCTCGTGGTGTCGAGCAAGGGCTGGGCACAATCCGCAAGACCAGCGCAGACGCTCGAGCCTGTCGTAGTGGAGCCGTCGGCGAAGCCACCGAATGCCCGGAGCGCCCGACGCAGCAATGCCACGCGC
>NZ_JAFGYS010000171.1:0-449 GCF_017491705.1 Pseudomonas sp. 86_A
GTGCCAGGTTCAGGATCGGATAGCCGTAATTCGTCAGCGTGAGGCCGATCATCAGCGCCACCCACAGCGCGTGGGTGTTGAGCGCGACCGGCACGGTCGCGGGCTGATGCACGGCCAGCGCAAAGCGGTACGGGCCCGCGTCAGCCTGCGGCGCACGCATGCCGCGCGCCAGGATGACGATGAACATGATGCCCGAGGCCAACAGGATGAAGCCGCCGATCGCCGAGAGAGTCACCGAAAGCGCCTTCGGCGCGATCGCGGGATCGCCGAAGTCGAAATAGGCCATGCGGCGCGGCATGCCCAAGATGCCGACCCAGTGCCAGGGGAAAGTGGTGATGATCATGCCGACGAACCACAGCCAGAGCTGGGTGCGGATCAGGCGGAGGTCGATCAGCTCGCGCCCGGTCAGATGCGGCCACAAATCATAGGCGATCGCGAAATACATGATC
>NZ_JAFGYS010000172.1:0-448 GCF_017491705.1 Pseudomonas sp. 86_A
GATTTGCGCATTCGGCCGCGCGCTTTCAGGATTCGTCGATGATGTCGGGAATTGTTCCATATGGGATCGGGCTGGAATTCATTTCGAATATTATTGAATGCGATGATCTAATTTGACGGTGAATCGGGCGCGTTAAAATCATGAGGGTGCTATTTTCGATGCGGGATTTTTGAAGGGGGTGTTTTTGTCGGGGCGCGTGCCCGATGAAGGACGATGTCGAGCTGCCTCGGACGGTCGAGACCGCCTAGTATGTGGGACCGGACTGCGTGAGGCCGATCGGGACGGCGAACGGAGATGACGCATTGGGCGCTATGAGGCAATGCCGTTTCGTATGATAGGACGTATGGGAATACTCGTTGAAAGTCGGAATATTCCTGGGCGTAGTCTAGCGCCGTTTCTGTTGTTTTGATTGCTCAAATCGAATCGAATTGTCAAATTTATTCAAGCT
>NZ_JAFGYS010000173.1:0-447 GCF_017491705.1 Pseudomonas sp. 86_A
CTCATATATGCATATACTAATACATAAATTCACCTGCGATTACGTTCTAGTATTTTCAGGTGGCTGGGAGAGAATCAACTGCGTACGGAACTCACCAGTGGCTTTAATGCTTTTTATACAAGCAATACAAGTAAAAGAAGTAATTGCTGCGACAACCACTCGTCCAGCGAGTATCCCGGCGTCACATCTCAAATTCAAGCCAAACGATAAAGCAATGAGCCAAATCCAAGACCGTCGAATCCTCCTGAGTTGGGACCGTAGTTTCCACCTCCACCTTCAACACCGTCTGTGGAGTTCCCATTAACCCAATCACGGTAGGAATCCGTCCAGTATGAGTCGAGACCCTTCATCTGACCATAATGCGCAGAGAGCAACTCGAATCCAGGTCGAACAACCCCACGCGAGTTATTCGAGATGACAGATTGGGGACCCTGATAACTCTCATAT
>NZ_JAFGYS010000174.1:0-447 GCF_017491705.1 Pseudomonas sp. 86_A
GCGCAAGACCGACGGCGGCTCCCGGTCTTCAGGGGTGGCAAACAGTTCGCCGGAAGCGGGATTGGCCGTCAGCGCACCGATGGGCACGGCGAACAGCAGCCCGACGATCACCGGCGACATCCAGAGCAGAAGCGGCAGCGAAACGGCGTAAGCGCTCGCCGCCATCGCAACGCCGCACAGGGTCGGGACGCCGTATTTCCGATACAGCTCCCGGCGCTCCACCGTACCGTCGTCGCGCCTTTGCGTCTGCCAGCCGGCATCGCGGCCAGCCAGAATCTCGATGACCGCGATAGACTGAAAGAGCATCATCACAGGCGCCATCAACGCGGAGACCACTATCTCCGCCAAAACTCCGGCCAAGGTCCGCAAAGCCCCGCCGAATTGGCGTCGCTCCGCGCGCCGTAGCCAGACAAGGACAAGGCTGAGCAGCTTCGGCAGCAGCAGCAG
>NZ_JAFGYS010000018.1:0-117743 GCF_017491705.1 Pseudomonas sp. 86_A
TCGGCGCCGTCTCCCACGACCTGCGCACCCCGCTGTCGCGGCTGAAACTGCGGCTGGAACAGATCGACGACGACAAACTGCAGGGCCAGATGCGCCAGGACCTGAACGACATGATCGGCATGCTCGACGCCACCCTCACCTACCTGCACGAACAGCGCACCAGCGAAGCCCTGCAGTTGATGGACGTGCAGGCGCTGGTCGAATCGCTGTGCGAAAACGCTCAGGACCAAGGCGCGGACGTGCAGGTCAGCGGCCATTGCGCACCGCTGCAGGTGCAGCCGATGGCGCTGCGCTCGTGCATCAACAACCTGATGGACAACGCCCTGCGCTATGCCGGACAGGCGCGCATCGAGCTGCAGGATCAGCGCGAGCAACTGCTGATCCGCGTGATCGACCACGGCCCCGGTATTGCCGAAGACAAGCGCGAAGCAGTGTTCGAACCGTTCTATCGCCTGGAAGGCTCACGCAACCGCAACTCCGGCGGTGTCGGCCTGGGCATGACCATTGCCCGAGAAGCGGCGCAACGACTGGGCGGGCAATTGAACCTGGCCGAAACACCCGGCGGCGGCCTGACCGCAATCATCCGCCTGCCGCGCACCTGAGAGCCACCCAATTCCCTGTGGCAACGAGCCTGCTCGCGAAGGCGTCGGCTGATCCAACCTCTCCTTTGGATGTGCCGACCTCTTCGCGAGCAGGCTCGCTGCCACAGATTTCGGTGGCGCTCATTGCATCGTGTGTATCCACCGGTACAAAAACCAAACACCCAGGACAACTTGCCCCTTGAGTCTGCACAAGCCGGTACGCCCACCGGTTTTACAGTCCAAGGAGTGAGCCCATGATCGGTAGCGTCAGCAACTACACGAGCTATACCAGCACCAGCAGCACCTCTACCCAGAACGCCCGCAGCCAGCAATTGCAAAAGCAACTGTTCGCCAAACTCGACAGCAACGGCGACGGCGCGGTGGACCAGGATGAACTGAAAAGCGCCCTGTCGCAGAAGTCCGACGACGGCCTGCTGGTCAACCTGAGCAAACAATTCGGCGATCTGGACAGCGACGCCAGCGGCAGCCTCAGCGCCGAAGAAATGACCGCCATGGCGCCCCCACCGCCACCCCGCGACGAGGCCCCGGACACCGACCTGGCCGACGCCCTGATCAGCGCCCTCGACACCGATGGCGACGGCGCCATTAGCAGCGATGAACTGAACAACGGCCTGACCAGCGCCGGCAGCAGCGCCGACGGCAACCAAATCTTCTCGGCACTGGACAAGAACAAGGACGGCACCGTCAGCCAGGACGAACTCACCGCCAGCCTGCCGCCACCACCGCAACAAGCCTCCAGCGACGAACTGTTCAGCCAACTGGATGCCGACGGCGACGGCAGCATCAGCGCGACGGAACTCAGTAGCGCGTTACAGAGCAGCAGCGACAACACCTCAACGAACAGCACTGATACCAGCGCCGCACTGCTCAAGGTGCTGGACAGCGACAGCAGCGGCGGAGTGAGCAGCGACGAATTGAAAGCCGCGCTGCAATCCGGCCGGGAACGCCCGCCTGAGGAAAACACCGCCAGCACCCAGACCACCACCGAAGCGCTGAACCGGATGATTGCCAACTTGAGCAAACAGTATTCACTCGACAATGCTGCGCCGGTAGGCAAATACCTGAATGTGGCGACTTGAGTTGATGAGGTGAAGGGTGATCGTTTCCATGGGAGTGGTGTGGGAACGGTCATCTGAATGCAGCAGGAAGAGGGTGGCTGGCTGAAAGGGCCTCTTCGCGAGCAGGCTGGCTCCTACAGTTTGATTCAGTTTTTTCAGTCAGAGATTGGCTGGCTGTCAGGCCGCCATCGCTGGCAAGCCAGCTCCCACAATTGGATCGGGTGCATTCAGTTGGAGACTGGTCGGCTGTCAGGCCGCCATCGCGAGCAGGCTCACTCCTACAGTTGGATTAGGTGTGTTCAGTTGGAGACTGGTCGGCTATCAGGCCGCCATCGCGAGCAGGCTCACTCCTACAGTTGGATTGGGTGCGTTCAGTTGGAGACTGCTCGGCTGTCAGGCCGCCATCGCTGGCAAGCCAGCTCCCACAGTTGGATTGGGTGCGTTCAGTTGGAGACTGGTCGGCTGTCAGGCCGCCATCGCTGGCAAGCCAGCTCCCACAGTTGGATTGGGTGCGTTCAGTTGGAGACTGGTCGGCTGTCAGGCCGCCATCGCGAGCAGGCTCACTCCTACAGTTGGATTGGGTGCGTCCAGTTGGAGACTGGTCGGCTGTCAGGCCGCCACCGCTGGCAAGTCGAATCGTCGCACCGCAGCTCCCACAGAAATCAACAGCACACCGCATCCGCTTCTCACCACTCAACAGGATGAGCGTTAGCTCGGCTGCAGCTCTTGATCTTAAGGCCCCTTCGGCAGGCTGAGTGGAGGGATTCATCCGGGGGGTGGGAGCGCAGCGACCGTTCGACGAAGTCGAACACATCGAGAGGAGGTGCAGCGAAGCAAACCGTAGACGATGCCCCCGGATGAACCCCGCAACGAAGGAACCCGAGCCACGGCGAGGGCCGAACGCCGGGGCCCAGCGTTTTGGTTACTTTTGGGCGTCTGCAAAAGTGACCCGCTGTAAGAGCGGAACCGCCAGCCGCCACACCCGCAGCAACGGATAAACACCCAAAACCCCAAGAACCTGGTCGGCCCAAAGGCCGCCAAGCCATAGCATCCCCGCCCACCCTAAACCCGAGCCTGACTCTTGCTCCAATCCGTCAACAAACTATAAGCCACCGCCAACAACGTCGGCCCAATAAACAACCCGATAAACCCAAACGCAATCAACCCGCCAAACACCCCAAGCAACACAATCACCAACGGCAGATTCCCGCCGCGGCTGATCAGATAAGGCTTCAACACGTTATCCACGCCACTGATGATGAACGTCCCCCAGATCCCGAGAAAAACCGCCATCCCATACTCACCCTTCCACGCCAGCCAGGCCGTCGCCGGAATCCACACCAACGGTGGCCCCATCGGAATCAGGCTCAACAGAAAGGTCACGATCCCCAGCACCAGCGCCCCTGGAATCCCGGCGATCAGAAACCCGATCAACGCCAGAATCGCCTGGGCCGCCGCCGTACCGATCACTCCGTTGACCACCCGCTGCACGGTGCCGGCCACCAACTCGATGTAATACCCGGCCCGCTCACCGATCAGCCGCTGCAGCAGACCGTGCACGAACGCCGCCAGTCGCGGCCCGTCACGGTAGAAAAAGAATACGAAAACAATGCTCAGGGTCAGCTCGAGAATCCCGCCGCCGATCTGCGCACTGCGCGCCAGCAACCAGTTCCCGACCTGCCCCAGATACGGCTTGATCGACACCATCAGTGCCGCGCCCTGCTGATCGATGCTGTTCCAGACCCCGACCAGGCGCTCCCCCACCAGCGGCACAGTGCCGAGCCAGACCGGTGCTTCCGGCAAGCCATCAACCTGCACATCCTTGATGAACGCCGTGGCATCGCGCACATGATCGGCCAGGTTGAACCCCAGCCACACCAGCGGCGCCGCCACCAGCAACATCCAGCCCAGGGTCAAGATACCTGCGGCCAGCGATTCGCGACCATTGAGCCAACGGGTCAGCAGACGCATCAGCGGCCAACTGGCGAACGCCAGCACCGCGCCCCAGAACAGCGCCGACCAGAACGGCGCCATCACCCACAGGCTGGCGCCAAACAGCACCAGCAGGAGGATTTGCACCAACAGCCGATCGTTATTGAGCATGTAAAGTCTCGAGAAAGTCAGTCCGTCAAAGAGTAGGCGAACACGCCACGCGTGCTCGCCCGATACAGCTTATCGCAACAGATCGATGCGCAGGCCCGCGCTGTCGGCACTGCCCGCCTCCATCCGTGCCGCACGCACACCCTGACCGATCAGCGCCTGACGCCAGGCCTCGGCCTTTGGCCCGGAAATCGTTACCCGCTGGGTGGTGTCGAGGTTCAAGCCACGGGAAATCAACCGCAACCAGGTGTCATCCGGATCGCCCGCCAGTTTCGGCAAGCTCAGCTCGCCAGTGCTCTTGAGTTGACGCAACAGCGTGGCCGAGGTCGGCAGCAGCTCGCCCAGCGGTGCGCCCGCCTCGAACTGCTCGACATGCAGATAGGCTTTGCGATTGCCACGGGTGATGCTGTAGAGCGCCACCAGGGTGTTGTCCTGCGGTGCGGCCAGACGCAACAGCAGATAGGCCTGTTGCTCGTCGGCACCATACAGCTTGGCATTGCCGAACACTTCGTTGGCCCAGAGGCTGCTTTCGCCGCAGTCGCGGGCCTGACACCAGAACAGCAGCTCGGCACCCTGTTTTTGCAGGGCTTCACGGGCAGCGGTGAAGGCTTCGGTGGCGGCGTGTTCCGGTGGCAACTCGTAGGTCACCGACGTGGTCTGGCCGCGCGCCGTGACCTGGCCGTCGAAGCGTAACTGGCCGCTGATCTTGCGGATCGAGCCCAGCGGGTAAATCCGCTCGAGCTCCACGGGAGGGCGATAGTCGACGATCTGCGCATCGGCCAGACGCGGCACGATCTGCAGATCCTGGCTGCCCGGCACATCGGCTGCGAATAGAACGGGACTGAAACAGCACAGCGCCAACAGACTGAGTGACCGCATAGTCAGGCTCATCGGATCGGCATGGCTTGGCGGGTCGGGGTCGCAGCGGTATAGAAATCCATCGTGTTTGTCTCCCATTTCAACCCGCCCAGCCTCGACAGTTGCCCGGTGCAAGTCAAGGAATGGCGAAGAAGCGATTGAAACAGTCTGCGACAAGGTCGGCACCGGACTCGTCGTTCAGGTGCAAATGGTGACCACCCGCCAGCTGTTCCTGGCTAAAGGGTAGACGTTCCAGCAACTCCGGATGTCGGGCCAGCATGCCGTCGGCGGCGACCACCAGTTGCGCCGGGCAGGTGATGCGCTGAACGAAGGCCATGGCCTGCTCCTGCGTCAGGCGCAGCGGCGATGGCAGGGTCAAGCGATTGTCGGTGCGCCAGGTATAACCGCCGGGCACCGGCACCAAGCCGCGTTGCGCCAGCAGTTCGGCGGCTTCGCGACTGACCGCCACCAGGCCTTTCATGCGCGCTTCGATGGCGCGATCGAGGGTGTTGTAGACCGGTTTGCGCTTCTCGCGCAGGTCCAGTTGCGCCTGCAGCGCCATGCCCATGCGCTCGGCCGCATTTTCACCTTTGTCCGTCGGCGGAATCACCCCGTCGATCAACGCCAGATGGCTGATGCGCTCCGGCAACGAGCCGGCCAGCACCAGCGAAACGATCGCCCCCATCGAATGCCCGAGCAGGCCGAAGCGCTCCCAGCCCAGTTGCTCGGCCACCTGCAACACATCATGGGCGTAGTCCCACAAGGCGTAACCAGCGCCGTTCGGCCGATGCCCGGAGTGACCGTGCCCGGCCATGTCCAGGGCAATGATGCGCAGGCCTTTGAGCTTGGGCGCCAGCCGCGCGAAGCTGTTGGCGTTGTCGAGCCAGCCATGCAGGGCAATCACCGGCAGACCGTCCTCGGGACCGAACAAATGCGCTGCCAGTTCGATATGCGGCAGGCTCAGGCGCACTTCTTCGAAGGTCGGGCTCATGCGCAGTCCTTGTCCTGACGACCTTCCCAGCGGTTGAACAGATTTTTCAGCAGCCGTGCGGTGTCCTGTGGACGTTCCAGGGGAAACATGTGCCCGCCGGGCATGCTCAGCAATTCACCTTGGGGCAGGCGCGAGACGAAACTGCCGTGATGACGCATCACCACGCGGCTCTTGTGCCCGCGCACCACCGCCAGTGGCACTTTCAGTTGCCGGGTGCGGCCCGGGCTGGTGTGCGGCACGCCACGATAGATGCTGATTTCGGTAGCCGGATCGAAGCGCAGGCGCAACCTGTCGCCGACCTTGTGCAAACCGTGTTGCAGGTAGGCGTCGAAGCACTCCGGATCGAAACCGCGAAACAGGCTCTTGCCGGCAAAGTAGCGGCGCGCACTGTCGAGGTCGGCAAACTCTTCGCGACGGCCCAACGTGCGCCCGGCCGGGGTCAGTCTGTCGATGAAACCGAAGCGCTTGGCCGCGCGGATCACCCATTGGTCGGTGCGGGTCAGCACCGGCGAGTCGAGCATCACCACGCCGCGATACAGCTCAGGACAACGCAGCGCCGCGTGCAGGTGCAACACGCCGCCAAAGGAATGACCAACGCCCCACACCGGTTGATCCTGTTGCTGCAAATGGTGGATCAGCTCGTCGACGAGGTTGTACCAGTTGTCGTCCGCCGGGAACCGCGGGTCATGGGCATGCACGTCCAGATGCGCGACCCGATACTCGGGCGCCAACGCCGCGAACAGCTTGCCATAGGTGCCCGAGGGGAACCCGTTGGCGTGGGTGAAAAAGATCGGTTGCGACATGCCGGTAAATCCATGAGCGGAAACATGCGCTGATTGTCCGCAAGAGCGCGGCCCTGAGCAATGACCGTAACTGCCAGGAATGATGACAGTCCGGTCATGGCTATGGCGCATCGAACATCAACGGGCCGGCGGCTGCTCGCCCAGCGGCACCACCGCCATGGTCAGGCGCGAGACACAACTGGCCTTGCCTTCATCGCTGGTCAGGCGGATATCCCAGACGTGCGTGGTGCGACCGATATGAATCGGCGAGGCCACGGCCGTCACCCGCCCGCTGCGCAAGCCGCGCAAATGATTGGCGTTGATCTCCAGCCCCACGCAGTAGAACTGGCTGGCATCGATGCACAGGTAACTGGCCATCGAACCGACGGTTTCTGCCAGCACCACCGAGGCGCCGCCGTGCAGCAGACCGTAAGGCTGGTGGGTACGGTGGTCGATGACCATGCTCGCCGTCAGCGACGCTTCGTCGAAGGACTCGAAGCGGATATCCAGCACTTCACCGATGGTGTTTTTCTGGATTGCGTTCAACTGCTCGATGTTCGGAGTGGTGCGCCACAAGGTCATCGCAGGCTTCCTTTGTTGTTTTGATCGTCGCTCAATCCTGCCACAGCACCGCCTCGCTGCGCGCGCTCCATTCTTCAAACCGCGCGCCGTAGGTGTCTTCGATGACGTTGCGCTTGATCTTCAACGTCGGCGTGAGAAAACCGTTTTCCACCGCCCAACTGTCCTTGACCACCACCAGCCGGCGCAGGCGTTCATGCTTGTCGAGCACCGCGTTGACCTCCTCGAGCAATTTTTCCAGGCTCGAATGCAGACTCGCCCGCCCCTCGTCCTGATTGACCGTCGACAACACGCACAAGCCCAGCGGCGCGCTCAGACCATCACCGACCACGCACACCTGTTCGATCCGCGAGTGCACCGCCAGGCGGTTTTCAATCGGCGCCGGGGCCACATATTTGCCCTTGCTGGTCTTGAAGATTTCCTTGAGCCGCCCGGTCAGGCGCAAGCGCCCCTCGGCATCCTGTTCGCCCTTGTCGCCGGTACGCAGGAAGCCGTCCTCGGTCAGGGTCTCGGCGGTTTTCTGCGGCTCCTTGAAATAGCCGAGCATGTTCGCCTGACTGCGCACCTGCACCTCGCCCGATTCGTCGATCCGCACTTCGACCTCCGGGCACGGCTTGCCGATCCAGCCCTGTTTGTACTGGCCCGGCAGACAGATGTGGGAATAACCGCAACTCTCGGTCATGCCATAGACCTCCAGCACATCGAGGCCGAGCTTCTGATACCAACTGAGCAAGGTCTGTGGCACCGGCGCCGCGCCAGACAGGGCGACGCGCAGTGCATCGAGCCCCAACCCGGCCAACACCTTGTGCCCGACCCGCTTGCCAATCCACGGCAGACCGAGCAGGAAATCCAGGCGCTTGGCCGGGATCTTGCCGTACACGCCCATCTGGAATTTGGTCCAGATGCGCGGCACGCCGAACATCGCGGTCGGCCGCGCCCGCTGCAGATCAGTGATGAAGGTGTCGAGGCTTTCGGCAAAGAACACCGTTTGCCCGGTGTAGATCGACGCCAGTTCAACGAACATCCGTTCAGCGACATGGCACAGCGGCAGGTACGACAGCAGCCGATCGTTCTCGTTGAGCCCGAACAACTGCGTGCCATGCGTCGTGGCAAATCCCAGATTGGCAAAGCTGTGCATCACACCCTTGGGCAACCCGGTGGTGCCGGAGGTGTAGATGATGGTTGCCAGTCGCTCGCCCGCCGGGCGCGGATCGTCCTGGATCGGCGAACTCTGTTGCAGGTCGTTCCAACTGAAATCGAACTCGCCCGGCGGATGCAGCG
Organism: Pseudomonas sp. 86_A; assembly: GCF_017491705.1. Classification (NCBI taxonomy): domain Bacteria; kingdom Pseudomonadati; phylum Pseudomonadota; class Gammaproteobacteria; order Pseudomonadales; family Pseudomonadaceae; genus Pseudomonas; species Pseudomonas sp. 86_A. The sequence continues at coordinate 8,252 of NZ_JAFGYS010000018.1, forward strand.
GCAGGCTGATGGTCGCCAGCCCCGGCGGAATGCCTTTGGACATCCCCGGCCAGTCATCGAGTTTGCCGATAAACGCCAGGACGCTTTCCGAGTGGGTGAGGACCTGATTCACCGAGTCTGCGGTGAGGTTGGGATACAGCGGCACCGACACGTGCCCGGCCATCCAGATCGCCAGATCGGCGATGATCCAGTGCGCGCAGTTTTTCGAGATCAGCGCGATGTGGCTGCCTTGCGGTAATTCCCGGGCGCGCAGCCAGTGCGCGGCGCAACGGGCCTGATGACCGACGTCGGCCCAGGTCAGGGTCTCGACCTGCCCGCCGCCGATGGGCTGCACGAGGAAGCGCTGGCGCGGGTGCCGGGCCTCACGCTCGTAAAAAACGTCCAGCGGCAAACGGAAGGCGGCAGACATGCGACTCGCTCCTGTTTTTTTGGTCTGGAGCAAGCGTAGTCAACCAAGCAAGTGCTTGGTTGGAAAATTCCAACAAATAATTTCGCCCGCATGAAGAACCTGTAGGAGTGAGCCTGCTCGCGATAGCGGTGTATCAGTCAACCTCCATTTCGGCTGACAGGGCCTCATCGCGAGCAGGCTCACTCCTACAAGGGAATGGTGTCAGGGGTGCTTGAGGCTGTTAAGCGTTATCGAGCCAATCAACAGCTCGGGGCTTTCCAGCTCGGCCAGACCCGCGGTGCCAACCTGCTCCGGCGGGTACCCGGCGCCATGCTGCAGATAGCTCAGCAGATTGCCCACCAGCGGGTTGTGGCTGACCAGCAGCACATTGCTCACCGACACCAGTTGATCGGTGACCTTGTCCGGATCGGTCTCGGGCGTCAGCCATTCGACCGTACGAATTTCCGGCTCGAACCCCAGCGCCTCGCGGACAATCTGCGCGGTCTGCTGCGCTCGCAGATAAGGGCTGGCGTAGATCGCCGTCAGCGGCTGCCCGATCAACCGGGCCGCACTGCTCAGAGCTTCCTGACGGCCGTGCTCGGTCAACTCGCGCTCGGAGTCCGGGCACGAGCCATAAGGCACCGCCTCACCGTGACGCAATACCCAGAGTTTCATAGCTTGGGTTCCTCATCCCGGGCCGGATGCGGGGCTGGCGGCACGGCGTGCGGCGCCTCGCCTTCCGGCGCGCGCGGGGTTGGCCAGTCGGCGAACGGCCACGGTTTCTGGTCGCTGTGAAAGCTGCCGAAGCGGCCGATCTGCGCCAGGAACTGGCTCAGGCTGTCGCCGAAATTCATCAGGCTGGCGCTCGGGGCGCCGTAGATCAAACGATAGATCAGTTGCACCAGCACCACCGCGCCGAGGATGAACTGTGCCACTTGCCAGACCAGCACGTAGACGATCATCCACAGCACCCGCAGGAGAATGGATTCGTACTTGGCTTCGGTTTTCGGTTCGTTCATGGCTCGCTTCCTGTTGAATCAGTTGAAACCACTGGTGGAAATAAAGTCGACGTCGGTTTTCGGCTCGGCCCGCATCAGTAGACCGATCACCTGCTCCAGCGTGCGTCCTTCAAACAGAATCGCGTGCAGCCCGGCGACCAGCGGCATGTACACGCCAACCTCCTGGGACTTAGCCTTGAGCACCTTCAGGGTGTTCACGCCTTCGGCGACTTCGCCCAGACGCGACACCGCTTCGTCGAGGCTCAAGCCCTGACCGAGGGCAAATCCCACCTGGTAGTTGCGGCTCTTGGGTGACGAGCACGTCACGATCAAGTCGCCGACCCCGGCCAGACCGAGGAAAGTCATGGGGTTGGCACCCTGATTCACCGCGAACCGGGTCATCTCGGCCAAGGCACGGGTGATCAGCATGCTCTTGGTGTTCTCGCCCATCTCCAGCGCCACCGCCATGCCGGCGATGATCGCGTAAACGTTTTTCAACGCCCCGCCCAGCTCGACACCGAAGCGGTCGGCACTGGCATAAACGCGGAAGGTGCGACCGTGCAGCGCAGCCTGCACCTGTTTGCACAGGTCTTCGTCTTCGCTGGCGACCACCGTGGCGGTCAGCGCATGTTCAGCGATCTCCCGCGCCAGGTTCGGCCCGGACAACACGCCGATGCGTGCCTGCGGGGCGATCTCTTCGAGGATCTGGCTCATCAGTTTGAAGGTGTGGGCTTCGATGCCTTTGGTCAGGCTGACCAGCATCTTGCCGCTCAGGCGCTCGGCGTGGGCGGCCAGCACCGTGCGCAGGGCGCTCGAGGGCAGCGCGACGAAGCACAGCTCGCAGGCGTCGAGGGTGGCCTGCAGGTCGGTGACGGCGGTCACTCCCGGCAGAATCTTGATGCCCTTGAGGTAACGCGGGTTCTCGCGATTGACCCGGATGGCCTCGGCCTGCTCGGGGTCACGCATCCACTGCCGGACTTGATGGCCGTTCTCGGCCAAAAGATTGGCCACGGCGGTACCAAAACTTCCGCCTCCCAGGACCGCAATCGGGCGCTGTTCAGTCATATGCAATCCGTTAATCCATACCAGTGGCGATGCCGGCATTATACGGGGCGACCGGGTCGCGGCCAGCCCCTGCGTCAATTACCGGCACTTGTAGGAAGAAGACCAAGAAAACCGAGGAAAATGCCCGCATCGTGACTGGAAAAGTCGCTGCCCTCGGTTAACATGCGCGCCAATTCTCTGTGATCAAGGCTGTGTCGTGTCTTTTGGCTCTCCCCCCTCGCGTTCATCCCTGTTGCTGGCGCTGCTGATCAGCCCGGCATTGCAGGCGGACGACCTGTTTGTCGACAGCGAAACGCTGCCGCAGGTGCTGACGGCCACGCGCCTGAAACAGACACCGGCGGAAGTGCCGGGGAGCATGACCGTACTCGACAGTGAATTGATCAACGCCAGCGGCGCCCGCGACATCAGCGAACTGCTGCGCCTGGTGCCGGGGATGATGGTGGGCAACATCAGCGGCAATCAGGCTGCGGTCAACTATCACGGGACCAACGCCAGTGAAGCACGGCGCATGCAGGTGCTGATCGATGGCCGCTCGGTGTACCGCGCGGGTCTTGCCACGGTGGACTGGAGCGATATTCCGGTGGCCATGGAAGACATCGAGCGCATCGAGGTTTTCCGTGGGCCGAACACGGTCAGCTACGGCGCCAACGCGTTGATGGCGGTGGTCAACATCATCACCCGCAACCCGGCGGACAGCCACGGCACGCGCCTGAAGTACACCCGTGGCCAACGCGGCATCAATGACTTCTATGCCAGCCAGGGCACCGGTTGGAATGGCGGCGATCTGCGCCTGTCGCTGTCCGGCCAGGAAGACGATGGTTTCGACCACGACCGCAGCGGCGCCGATTACCGTGACAGCCGCCGCTTGAACCGCTTCAGCCTCGCCGTCAGCCAGACCTTGAACGACAACCAGAGCCTCGACTGGCAGGTCAACGCGAAGGACGGCAGCAACCAGCGGCCTTACACCTACCGCCCGGTGTTCTCGGGGATTACCGCTGCCGGGAACAATTCCGACGTGGTCGCCAAGGATTATGCCGGTTCGGTGCGCTGGAACCTCGACATCAACCCGCAACACAGCCTCTATATACAAGGCTCGGCCCAGCATTGGGATCGCCAACAGGTGTGGCGCGCCTGTGATGCCGAAGTGTCGTTCAGCCCACAACTGACGCAGCTGTGGCAGCTCAACCCGAACTACACCGAACGCCTGGCGCGCAACATCACCCGTTTCACCGGCCCTGGCCCGGAGACTGGCACGCCGCAGGAGATGGCCTTGGCCAATCAAGTGCTGGATCAGTGGCGCAACGGTGCCAGCCAGACCCTGTGTGGCGACATCGACCAGAGCGCCCGCGAATCGCGCTACGACCTCGAGTTGCAGGACACCCTCAGCCTGTCCGACAGCCTGCGACTGGTCAGCGGCATGAACTATCGTTACGACCGGGCGGATTCCGAAACCTACTTCAACGGCACGCTGGACGACACCACCTGGCGTGCGTTCGGCCAACTGGAGTGGCGCGCCAGTGAACACTGGCTGCTGCAGGGTGGCGCCATGTTCGAAAACACCCAATTGATCGGCAGTTCGCTGACGCCGCGCTTCGCGGTCAACTACCTGATCAACCCGCGCCATGGCCTGCGCGCGGTGTACTCGGAGGCGATCCGCTCGCCGGACATGTTCGAGAACAACGTCAACTGGAGCTATCAGGTGAGTAACCTGCGGCCCTCGGCCTACGGTCAGTCCTCGGCCCGTTACTTCGTCAAGACCCGCGGCCCGGGCAATCTCGACCAGGAACACATGCGCTCGCGCGAGCTGGGCTACAACGGCTATTTCGCCGAGCTGGGCCTGGCGGTCGATGTGAAGCTGTTTTACGACGAGATCACCGGGATGATCAGCGAGCCGCTGCGCAACAACCAATACATCGCCAGCAACGCCAACAGCTCACGCTTTCGCGGTACTGAAACCCAGCTCGACTGGCGCCTGAGCACGATCGATCGCCTGCGCTTCACTTACGCCTTCGTCGACGCCGAGGCGAGCAATCCGCTGGATCAGCAATTCACCTCGCGCAACAGCGGCTCCGCCGGTTGGCTGCGCGACTGGGGCCACGGGTGGAACAGCGCCCTGTTCTATTACGGCGACAACGCACTCAACGGCTACCGCTTCGAACGGGTCGACACGCGCATCGCCAAACGCATTCCCGTGGGCAAAGCTCAATTGCAACTGGCCGGCGTGCTGCAACAGCGCCTCGACAACGAGCCGACCACCTTCGTCGACAACAATTACGACGAACGCCGAGTGATGTATTTCAGCGCCGAGCTGGAGTTCTAGGGTGCGCTACGGCACGGCAAACAAGACGCCAACCCTTGGCCACTGGCTGGCCGGTGCCTGTCTGTTTTTGACTGCTTGGCTGCACGGCGTGGCGGTGCAAGCCGCCGATATTCTGTTGACCGGCGCTGAAGACAGTCCCGGTGTGCAGGCCTTCGTCCAGGCCCTGAGTGAGTTGCGCCCCACCGACAGCGTGCGCTTCCAGCCGCTGGCCAGCCTGCCTTCGCCGGGCAAGTTGCCGGGCAACTTGCGGATGATTCTGCTCGACCTGCCAAGCCTCGACTGGCGCCTGCAAGAACCCCAGGGACCGGCGACGCTGGTATTGCGCATCAGCCGCCTGCAGGCCCGGCAACGGCTGGGTGGCACACAACCGGCGCACTTGAGCCTGCTGTGGAGCGATCCACCGCTGGGGCGGCAACTGCAATTGATTCAGCGGATTCTGCCGCAGGCGCGGCGAGTGGGGGTGCTGTTCGATCAACACAGCGAATTCCTGCTCAAGGAGCTGCAACTGGCTGCCGCGCCGTTGCACCTGCAAATCGTCAGTCAACGCTGGGACAACACCCAGGACAGCCGCTCCTTGCAGACAGTCCTGAAAAACAGTGACGTGCTGCTGGGCCTTGACGACCCCGACCTGTACAACCCGAAAACCGCGAAGAACCTGCTGCTCAGCAGTTACTCAAGGCAAATCGCACTGGTCGGGCCCAACGCGGCGTTTGTCCGAGCCGGCAGCCTGGCCAGCACGTACAGCGATCAGTCCGATTGGCTGACCATCCTCGACCAATTGCTTGACCGCCCGCCGGCCACCTGGCCGCGAACGCTCTATCCCGAGCGCTTTAAAGTTTCAAGTAATGCGCAGGTCGCTCGTTCCCTGGGTATCGAGCCAATCGATGAAGCATCTGTTGCCCGCCAGTTGGCTGAAGGAGAAAGCCACCCATGAATCTGCGTCGCCGCTGGGACATCAATACCCGCACGCAATTGATCAGCCTGGGCCCTGCACTGCTGCTCACGCTGTTGCTGATCAGTTTCTTTACCTTCGTGCGGATCCAGGATTTGCGCCAGGAGCTCAATCACACCGGGCAACTGATCGCCAATCAACTGGCCCCGGCCACCGAGTACGGGGTGATTTCCGGCAACAATGAAGTGCTGGAAAGTCTGCTCAAAGCGACTCTGGCCACACCGAACGTGCGTTTTCTCGAGGTGCAGGACAGCGCCAACCGGATCCTGGCCTACGTTGAACAAGCCGCCGACGTGCACAACCGACCGCATCAGGTCGAGGTATTCCAGGCCCCGGTGCGCCTGCAACGGATTGCCCTGAACAGCGATTTCTTTCACGACGCCAAAGCCAGCAACAACGTAACCAGCGAGGATTATCTGGGCCGGGTGATCGTCGGTCTGTCCAACGATGCTTTCAGTCAGCGCCAGCAGGAAATCCTGTTCAAGGCCGCAATTCTGGCGTTGTTCGCCCTGCTCTTCACCTTTGTTCTGGCGCGGCGTCTGGCCGGCAGCCTGTCGGCGCCGATCCGCGATATCGGCAACGCGGTCAAGGCGATCCAGCAAGGCGACTACAAGACCCCGCTGCCGATCGTCGATGACACGGAATTGGGCGCCCTGTCGCAGCACATCAACAACCTCGCCCAGGCTCTGGAGCAGGCCAGCCGCGAGCAGCATCAGGCGATGGCGCAACTGATCCAGACCCGTGAGGAAGCGGAAAAGGCCAACAACGCCAAATCCGACTTCCTGGCGATGATGAGCCACGAACTGCGCACACCCATGAACGGCGTGCTGGGCATGTTGCAGTTGCTGGAAACCACGGACATGACCGAGGAGCAGATCGAGTACGCGGCGCTCGCCTCGGAGTCGACCGAGCACCTGCTGAAAGTCATCAACGACATTCTCGACTTCTCGCGGATCGAGCGCTCGGAGCTGGAGCTGGAGCACATCCCGTTCAATCTCGCCGATCTGATCGGCGCTTGCGCCCAATCCTTTCAGCACAGCGCGGTGCAGCGTGGCCTGGACCTGAGCCTGCGGATTCCCGAGGACATGCGCGACTTGCAGGTGCAAGGCGATCCGACACGGATCCGGCAGATTCTGGTCAATCTGGTGGGCAACGCCTTGAAGTTCACCGAGCGTGGTCGGGTCAGCATCGAGGCGCAATGGCAGTCGCTGGATCACGAATTGCTCTGGTTCACCTGCTCGGTGCGCGACAGCGGCATCGGGATTTCGTCGCAGAGTCTGGAGTTGATGTTCAATGCCTTCCAGCAGGCCGACAGTTCGATTTCCCGGCGCTATGGCGGCACCGGCCTCGGTCTGCCAATCGCCCGCACCCTGGCCGAACGCATGGGCGGGACGTTGCGGGCGCAAAGTGAAGAAGGCCTGGGGTCGGTGTTCACCCTGGAAATTCCGCTGGCCCTCTATAAGCAGACGCCGCCCCCACTGGCGGCACCGCGCGCCGCCAGTGGCAACGGGCATGGCGAGGGACGCAATGTGTTGCTGGTCGAGGACAATCCGGTCAATCAGACGGTCATCGAAGCCATGCTGCGCAGCCTGGGCTTTACCGTCAGCGTCGCCACTGATGGCGCGCAAGCCGTATGCAGCGCCGAGGGCAATGATTTCGAAGTGATTCTGATGGACTGCCGCCTGCCGATCATCGACGGTTACGAAGCGACCCGGCAGATCCGCCAATTGCCCGGGCGCGGCAAGGTGCCGATCATCGCGCTGACCGCCAATGCCTTGCAGGGCGACCGCGAAACCTGCCTGTCGGCGGGCATGAACGATTACCTGGCGAAGCCGTTCAAACGCAATGACCTACAACAGATTCTGCAGCGCTGGGTGCAGTAGTGACGGTTTTTCGACCATCTGCGACTGGCGTGAAAAGCGAAAGTGCGGCAGTCTTAGGCACCCGAACAAGCCTCAAAAGAGGCTTGAATAAAAATTTCAGTGCACAAGTGTACATTCATGTCCTTGGTGCTGTGACTTTCACCACAACGCAATAGTCTATGAGTAGGCTGCCGGTACGAGGCATGAACGCGTCGATCGGCCGGGAAGATTTGCCCCACCTGCCGCATGGGATTATTGAGGAGCTCGCATGACCAAACAAAACGCCTTTACTCGGGAAGATCTGCTGCGCTGCAGTCGCGGTGAGCTGTTCGGCCCAGGTAACGCGCAACTGCCCGCCCCGAACATGCTGATGGTGGATCGCATCACCCTGATCAGCGAAGAAGGCGGCAAGTACGGCAAAGGTGAATTGGTCGCCGAGCTGGATATCAACCCTGACCTGTGGTTCTTCGCGTGCCACTTCGAAGGCGATCCGGTGATGCCGGGCTGCCTGGGTCTGGACGCCATGTGGCAACTGGTCGGCTTCTTCCTGGGCTGGCAAGGCCTGCCGGGCCGCGGCCGTGCGCTGGGTTCGGGCGAAGTGAAATTCTTCGGCCAGGTCCTGCCGACCGCCAAGAAAGTCACCTACAACATTCATATCAAACGCGTCCTCAAGGGCAAGCTGAACCTGGCCATCGCCGATGGTTCGGTGACTGTCGACGGTCGCGAAATCTACACCGCCGAAGGCCTTCGCGTCGGCGTGTTCACCTCCACTGACAACTTCTAAGGGTTATTCGCATGCGCCGCGTCGTTATCACTGGTCTGGGCATTGTTTCGTGCCTGGGCAATGACAAAGAGACCGTCTCCGCTAACCTGCGTGCAAGCCGCCCTGGCATCCGGTTCAACCCGGAATATGCTGAAATGGGTCTGCGTAGCCAGGTTTCCGGCTCCATCGACCTCAACCTTGAAGAACTGATCGATCGCAAGATCTATCGTTTCGTCGGCCACGCAGCGGCTTACGCCTACCTGGCCATGAAAGACGCGATCACTGACTCCGGCCTGACCGAAGAGCAAGTGTCCAACCCGCGTACCGGCCTGATCGCCGGCTCGGGCGGCGCGTCGACCCTGAACCAGATGGAAGCGCTGGACATCCTGCGCGAGAAAGGCGTGAAGCGCGTCGGCCCATACCGCGTCACGCGGACCATGAGCAGCACCGTTTCCGCGTGCCTGGCCACGCCGTTCAAGATCAAGGGCCTGAACTACTCCATCGCTTCTGCCTGCGCCACCAGTGCTCACTGCATCGGTACCGCCATGGAACAGATCCAGATGGGCAAACAGGACATCGTCTTCGCCGGTGGCGGTGAAGAAGAACACTGGAGCCAGTCGTTCCTGTTCGACGCGATGGGCGCCCTGTCCAGCAAGCGTAACGACACCCCGGAACAAGCCTCCCGCGCCTACGATGCCGACCGTGACGGTTTCGTCATCGCTGGCGGTGGCGGCATGGTCGTGGTTGAAGAGCTGGAACATGCGCTGGCCCGTGGCGCCAAGATCTACGCCGAAATCGTTGGCTACGGCGCAACGTCCGACGGCTACGACATGGTTGCCCCAAGCGGCGAAGGCGCGATCCGTTGCATGCAAATGGCAATGTCCACTGTCGACACCCCGATCGACTACCTGAACACCCACGGCACCTCGACTCCGGTCGGCGACGTTGCGGAAATGAAAGGTGTGCGTGAAGTGTTCGGCGACAAGGCACCAGCGATCAGCTCGACCAAGAGCCTGTCTGGTCACTCCCTGGGCGCCGCCGGCGTTCACGAAGCGATCTACTGCATGCTGATGATGGAAGGCAACTTCATTGCCGGTTCCGCCAACATCGACGAGCTGGACCCTGAAGTGGCCGATCTGCCGGTGCTGACCAAGACCCGCGAGAACGCCACCATCAACACCGTGATGAGCAACAGCTTCGGCTTCGGCGGCACCAACGCCACGCTGGTACTGAAGCGCTGGGAAGGCAAGTAATTCCCCGCTGCTGAGCTCCACATGAAAACGCCCCGACTGGTTCGGGGCGTTTTTTTTTGGCCGGTTTGAAACCTCGGATCCCTGTAGGAGTGAGCCCTGCTCGCGATAGCGGTTTTCCAGTTGCCATCACCAGTGACTGACACTCTGCTATCGCGAGCAGGCTCACTCCTACAAGGGTTTCGAGGCGCCCTGAAAATGAAACTTCTGTCATGCAACTTCCCGCCCTGCGACCGAATGTCGCGGATTTAGCGGGCTGCAGCACTGTTGCAAAAACCGCAACAACACCTTGCACGAATCAAGCGTTTACTTAGCAAGCTAACAAATCATATAAAAGAGTCCTGCACACGCCTTGCTGCAGATAACTTGAGATTTGGAGCTAGCAGATGACTGTAAAAGTAACTGAACGCGACGATTCACACATGTCCCATGAAGGCGTAGCCGCCGGTGTACGGATCTGGGATGTGCATCAACAAGACTTGCTGGTCGGCATGTTCCACAACGAGATCGATGCCCACAACTACAAGGCCGAACTCGAACTGCAGGAACAGCAACGGGATCTGAAATCCGCTTAGCGAATATTGAACTTGTGGCGAGGGAGCTTGCTCCCGCTGGGGCGCAAAGCGGCCCTGTTCTTTAACTCAAGAGCAGGGCCCGTTACGCAGTCCAGCGGGAGCAAGCTCCCTCGCCACAATGTGTCGTTGTTACAGCTTTATCGGTTTACCACATCAGGTCATCAGGGATCTGATAGGCCGCGTACGGATCGTCCTCGGCGTTGACCTCTTCGGTCTGCACATTGAGCTGCACGATGCGTTGCGGGTCGCGCTCCTGGATCTTCAGGGCCGCTTCACGGGGGATCACTTCATAGCCGCCGGCATGGTGCACGATGGCCAGCGAACCGCTGCTGAGCTTGTTGCGCATCAGCGTGTTGACCGAGATGCGCTTGACCTTTTTGTCGTCGACGAAGTTGTAGTAGTCCTCGGTGGTCAGCTTCGGCAGACGCGAGACTTCAATCAACTGCTTGACCTGCGCGGCACGGGCCTTGGCCTCGGCTTTCTCTTGCTGCTGACGGTTCAGCTCCTGATCGCGCTTGACCTTCTCGGCCATGGCTTCCTGCGCCGCACGCTGCTGCGAATCATCCAGCTCGGCCTGCCCCTTGTGGGCCAGACGCTGTTGCTTCTGCTTGTCTTTGCTGACCTGCTTGGCCTGCTTTTGGTTGACCAGGCCTGCTTTGAGCAACTGGTCGCGAAGGGAAAGGCTCATTAATGCTTACTCACTTGGGCAACGGCTCAGCCGCAGCTGGGCACATTCTTTTCCTGGCGTTTGGCTTCACCCCACAGGGCGTCCAACTCTTCGAGGGTGCAATCTTCCATGGGACGACGGGTGTCGCGCAATGCCTGTTCGATAAAACGGAAACGTCTTTCAAACTTGGCGTTGGCGCCGCGCAGCGCGGTTTCCGGATCGACCTTCAGATGCCGGGCCAGGTTGACTACGGAAAACAGCAAATCGCCGATCTCGTCGGCCACCGCTTGCGGATCGTTTTCGGACATGGCTTCGAGCACTTCATCGAGCTCTTCACGCACCTTGTCCAGCACCGGCAGTGCATCCGGCCAGTCGAAACCGACTTGCCCGGCGCGCTTTTGCAACTTGGCCGAACGCGACAGCGCCGGCAGCGTGGCTGGCACATCATCGAGCAGTGACAGTTGCTGCGGCGCGGCGGACTTCTCCGCGCGCTCTTCAGCCTTGATCTCCTCCCAGCGCTGCTTGACCTGTTCTTCGCTCAAACGCGGCGCGTCCAGCGGCGCATACAGATCCCCGCTGGGGAACACGTGCGGATGACGGCGGATCAGCTTGCGGGTGATGCTGTCGATCACGCCGGCAAATTCAAAGCGCCCTTCTTCCCGGGCCAACTGACTGTAATAGACGACCTGAAACAGCAGATCGCCCAACTCGCCCTGCAAGTGATCGAAGTCGCCGCGCTCGATGGCGTCGGCCACTTCGTAGGCTTCCTCGAGGGTATGCGGGACGATGGTCGCGTAGGTTTGCTTGATGTCCCACGGGCAACCGTACTGCGGGTCGCGCAGACGGCTCATCAGGTGGAGCAAGTCTTCAAGGCTGTACATACAAAATCTCACTCAACCGTGTAGGAGCTGCCGCAGGCTGCGATCTTTTGATCTTAAAAACAAAGTCAAAAGATCGCAGCCTGCGGCAGCTCCTACAGGGGACCGCGTTATGGGGTACGGTTACGCCGCGTCTCGATGATGTTCGGCAACTGCGAAATCCGCCCCAGCAAGCGTCCCAGCGCATCCAGCCCGGGGATCTCGATGGTCAGGGACATCAGCGCGGTGTTGTCCTCCTTGTTCGAGCGGGTGTTGACCGCCAGCACGTTGATGCGCTCGTTGAGCAGCACCTGCGACACGTCACGCAGCAGACCGGAACGGTCGTAGGCGCGGATGACGATGTCCACCGGATAGGTGAGCACCGGCACCGGGCCCCAGCTGACCTGGATGATCCGCTCTGGCTCGCGACCACCGAGTTGCAGCACCGAGGCGCAGTCCTGACGGTGAATGCTCACACCGCGCCCCTGGGTGATGTAACCGACAATCGCATCACCCGGCAGCGGCTGGCAGCAGCCGGCCATCTGCGTCATCAGGTTGCCGACGCCCTGGATCTGAATGTCGCCACGCTTGCCCGGCTTGTAACCGGTGGCCTTGCGCGGGATCAGCTCCAGCTGTTCGTTGCCGCGTTCCGGCTCGACCAGTTGCTGCGCCAGGTTGACCAGTTGCGCCAGACGCAGGTCGCCGGCACCGAGGGCGGCGAACATGTCTTCGGCGGTTTTCATGTTGGCCTTTTCGGCCAGCTTGTCGAAATCCACCGCCGGCAGACCAAGGCGATTGAGTTCGCGTTCGATCAGGGTTTTACCGGCCGCCACGTTCTGGTCACGAGCCTGCAGCTTGAACCAGTGAACGATCTTCGCCCGCGCCCGCGAGGTGGTGACGTAGCCCAGGTTCGGGTTCAGCCAGTCGCGGCTCGGGGTGCCGTGTTTGCTGGTGATGATCTCGACCTGTTCACCGGTCTGCAGGCTGTAGTTGAGCGGTACGATGCGGCCGTTGATCTTCGCGCCACGGCAGTTGTGACCGATTTCGGTGTGCACGCGGTAGGCGAAGTCCAGCGGCGTCGCGCCCTTGGGCAAGTCGATGGCGTGGCCGTCGGGGGTGAAGATGTAGACCCGGTCCGGTTCGATATCGACCCGCAGCTGTTCGGCCAGACCACCGATGTCGCCCAGTTCTTCGTGCCACTCGAGAACCTGCCGCAGCCAGGAGATTTTCTCTTCGTAGTGGTTGGAACCGGATTTGACATCGGTGCCCTTGTAGCGCCAGTGCGCGCAGACACCGAGCTCGGCCTCTTCGTGCATCGAATGCGTACGGATCTGGACCTCAAGCACCTTGCCCTCAGGACCGATCACGGCAGTGTGCAGCGAGCGGTAGCCGTTCTCTTTCGGGTTGGCGATGTAGTCGTCGAATTCTTTCGGAATGTGCCGCCACAGGGTGTGGACGATGCCGAGCGCGGTGTAGCAATCGCGCATTTCCGGCACCAGCACGCGCACGGCGCGCACGTCGTAGATCTGGCTGAATTCCAGACCCTTGCGCTGCATTTTGCGCCAGATCGAATAGATGTGTTTGGCCCGGCCGCTGATGTCGGCATCGACGCCGGTGGCCTGCAATTCGTCCTTGAGCTGGGTCATCACGTCGCTGATGAAACGCTCACGGTCCAGCCGCCGCTCGTGGAGCAACTTGGCGATCTGTTTGTATTGATCGGGCTCCAGGTAACGGAAGGACAAGTCCTCCAGTTCCCATTTGATATGACCGATGCCCAGGCGATGCGCGAGCGGCGCATAGATGTCGAAGACTTCCCGGGCGACCCGGTTGCGCTTCTCGTCGTCGGCGGTTTTCACCGCGCGGATCGCACAGGTGCGCTCGGCGAGTTTGATCAGTGCGACGCGCACGTCGTCGACCATCGCCACCAGCATCTTGCGCAGGTTTTCCACCTGGCCCTGGGTGCCCATCACCATCGACTGGCGCGGGCTGAGGCTGGCACTGATCGCCGCCATGCGCTGCACGCCGTCGATCAGCTTGGCCACCACCGGACCGAAGCGCTGGCCGACTGCCGCGAGTTCGATCTGGCCCTCGCGTACGCCGCGATAAAGGACCGCAGCGACCAGCGAATCCTGATCGAGCTTGAGGTCAGCGAGAATCTCGGCGATTTCCAGGCCTGTACTGAAACTGCCGGTGCCTTCGGCCCACAGGTTCTTCTTGGCATTGGACTGTTGTTCGGCCTCGCGAGCGAACTCGCAGGCTTCTTTCAAGGCTTCGCGATCCAGCGCCATGTCGACACTGACCGCGTGATCGAGCCAAGCCTCGAGATTGATACTGCCGTCAGTGTTGATCGGCTGGTGTGCTCTCACCTGTACCATCTTGCTTTACCTTCCCTACGACGCAGATTCAATGCGTCAAATCGCTGATCCTTATTGCCCGTTTGCGCTCGCGGGGCTAAAGCGAGCGCTGCGCGGACAGATCAGGCGGATTCAGACGAGCCGTCCTGGCTCGCTTCAAATAACGCCATGGCCTCGACATGCGCCGTCTGAGGAAACATATCGAGAATCCCGGCACGTTTTAACCGGTAGCCCTGCTTGATCAATTCGACCGTATCGCGCGCCAGAGTTGCAGGGTTGCACGACACATACACCAACCGCTCGGCACCCAGGGTCGCGAGCTTGCGCACCACCTCGAAAGCACCGTCACGCGGTGGGTCCAAGAGTACCGCAGAAAAGCCGTTTGCGATCCACTGGGCATCGGTCAAAGGCTGGGATAAATCGGCTTGAAAAAACTTTGTGTTATGCAAATTGTTACTAGCGGCGTTCGCGGCGGCACGGTCGACCATGGTCTGCACGCCCTCCACTGCCACCACTTCACGCACACGTTTGGCCAGCGGCAAGGCGAAGTTGCCCAAGCCGCAGAACAGGTCCAGCACGCGCTCGTCGGCGCGCGGTTTCAGCCAGTCCAGCGCCTGCGCCACCATCGCCTCGTTGACCCCGGCGTTGACCTGAATGAAATCCCCCGGCCGCCAGGCCAGGTCCAGGTCCCACTGTTCCAGGCGATAGCCCAGCGACTGGGTGGCATCCACCGGTTGCGGTTCGCCTTCGCCATGCAGCCAAAGTTGCGCTTCATGGAACTGGCAGAAGTCCTTGAGAATCGTCAGGTCCGCTTCGGACAACGGCGCCATGTGCCGCAACAGCACGGCCAGCGATGAACCGCTGAACAACTCGACATGGCCCAGCGCTTGCGGTTTGCTCAGGCGACGGAGCATCTCCGGCAAACGGGTCATGATCGGTTGCAAGGGCTGTACCAGCACCGGGCATTCGCTGATCGCGACAATGTCCTGGCTGCCGGCGGCACGAAAACCGACTTCGAGTTTCTTCGCCTTCATGTCCCAGCGCACGGCGATCCGCGCGCGACGGCGATAGCCGAACTCCGGACCGCTCAATGGTGCGGCCCACTCTTCAGGCGCGACGCCGGCGACCTTCGACAACTGCTCGGCGAGCATGCGCTGTTTCAGGGCAAGCTGTTCGGCGTGGGGCAAATGTTGCACGCTGCAACCGCCGCAACGGCCGGCGTGTGGACAGGCGGCCGGACGGCGCACGTCGCTGGCCTTGAACACGCGCTCGGTGCGCGCCTCGACCACTTTGCCGTGGGCGCCGAGCACCCGCGCCTCAACCTCTTCACCCGCCAGGGCGCCGAGGACGAACCAGGTGCGGCCTTCAAAAAACGCGATACCGCGACCGTCATTGGCCAGGCGCTCGATGTTCAGGCGCTGCTTCTTGCCGGTCGGAATTTGCGCGGCCTTGCTACCGCCGGTGGGCTGGAAGCGCAAGCCTCTCTCGTGCTTGGCCATCAGTTGGCCGCGTCGAAAATGCCGGTCGACAGGTAACGGTCGCCACGGTCACAGATGATCGCGACGATCACCGCGTTTTCAACTTCTTTGGACAGGCGCAGCATCGCTGCCACCGCACCGCCCGAGGACACGCCACAGAAGATGCCTTCTTCGCGGGCCAGACGACGGGTGACGTCCTCGGCTTCGCTTTGCGCCATGTCGACAATGCGGTCGACGCGGTCGGCCTGGTAGATCTTCGGCAGGTATTCCTGCGGCCAGCGACGGATACCGGGAATGGCCGAGCCTTCCATCGGTTGCAGACCGACGATCTGCACGCTGGCGCTTTGCTCTTTCAAGTAGCGCGACACGCCCATGATGGTGCCGGTGGTGCCCATGGAGCTGACGAAATGGGTGATGGTGCCCTGGGTCTGGCGCCAGATTTCCGGGCCGGTGGTGGTGTAGTGCGCCTCAGGATTGTCGCCGTTGGCGAACTGATCGAGCACCTTGCCACGGCCTTCGGCTTCCATCCGCTGAGCGAGATCGCGAGCGCCTTCCATGCCCTCTTCCTGGCTGACCAGAATCAGCTCGGCACCGTACGCGGTCATCGCCGCCTTGCGCTCGGCGCTGGAGTTGTCCGGCATGATCAGGATCATCTTGTAACCCTTGATCGCGGCGGCCATGGCCAGGGCGATGCCGGTGTTGCCCGAAGTCGCTTCGATCAGCGTATCGCCGGCGTGGATCTGCCCGCGCAGTTCGGCACGGGTGATCATCGACAGCGCCGGACGGTCCTTGACCGAACCCGCCGGGTTGTTCCCTTCGAGCTTGAGCAATAGGGTGTTGCTGGTGGCACCGGGCAGGCGCTGCAAACGCACCAGCGGAGTGTTGCCGACGCAATCGGCGATGGTTGGGTACTGCAGGGTCATGGCGTATTCGCAATCCAGACGTGCGGGGGCGACTATCATACCGGCAAACCTGCGCGGGCCATATCACGCAAAGTGCGGTGCTTATGGTTTCTGGGAATAAGCAGTAAAAGTCTTGCCAGCGGTGAGACTTTTGAGTTGAGGCGATGCGACTGGCCTCATCGCTGGCAAGCCAGCTCCCCCATTGATCAGTGTTGCTGCATCAATTTTGTCAGCAGTGCTGACACTGTCTTGTCTGCTCACATAATCTGCTGGTGAAACACATTCACGGTGGGAGCTGGCTTGCCAGCGATGGTGTCGGGACTGACAGCGCTGTCATCAGCAAGCAGTCGCAAATTCAACCGCAACCCGGCCCCGGCATTCTCCGCCCACAATATCCCGCCCTGGCGTTGCACCGCATTCCTCGCAATGCTCAAGCCCAACCCGAACCCGCCATCCCCCGGGCGCGAGCCGTCGAGGCGGGTGAATGGCGAGAAGATCCGTTGCAGATCGCCCTCGGCCACGCCACCGCCCTGATCTTCCAGCCACAAATGCCAGTGATCGCCATCACGCCGTCCATCGAGGCGCACGATGCCGCCCTCGGGCGAATGACGAATGGCGTTGCGCAGAATGTTCTCCAGCGCCTGCGCCAGGGTATTGAGGTGGCCGCGCACCCAGCACGACGCCGGCAGCGCGCACTGCAATTGCAGGCTCGGCCAGCCGCTTTCATAACAGGCGTTGTCGGTGAGCATTTCCCACAGCGCCTGAATCTGGATCGCCTCGTCCGGCAGCGGTGCACGCTCGGTGTCGAGCCAGGCCAGTTGCAGGGTGTCTTCGACCAGGCGCTGCATGCCATCGACTTCACGGCCGATGCGCTCGCGCAGTTGCCGCAGATCCTGCTCGCTTTCACTGGCCACGCGCAGCCGGCTCAGCGGCGTGCGCAGTTCATGGGACAGGTCGCGCAGCAACTGCTGTTGCAAGGCGACGCTGGATTGCAGGCGTTCGGACATCGAGTCGAAGGCCCGGGCCAGTTCGCCGAGTTCATCCGGGCGCTGGGTGATCCCGCTCGACAGGCGCACATTCAATTGATCGGCGCGCCAAGCGTTAGCCTGCTCGCGCAAGTTGTTCAGCGGCACCACCAGCAAGCGGTACAGGCCGACGCACAGCAACAAGGTGAACAGCCCCGGAATCACGCCATTGGTGATCACTCGCCAGAACACCCGGTATTTCCCCGGCAGGAAACGCTCGGGCAGCTCGATCACCAGACTGCCGGCGGACGGGTCCCGGGGAAACGGCACGCGCAGCCACGGCCGGCTTTTCTTGTGAATCGGCCAATCGAGGCCGCGCAAAAAGGTCAGGTGCTGGATTTCCTGCTCACTCAACGGATCGCTGCTCAACGATTGCAGATTGCGGTCGATCACCCCGACCCAGCCCGCCTCGCGCAATTCCATGCTCTGCAACCAATTATCGATCCCGTCACGCTCGCCGCGCTGCCACGCCCGTTCGGCTTCGGCGGCATAACGGCTGAGGGTGCCGCGCGCCTCGTCGGAGAGGAACTGGTTGCGCTCCTCCATGTAACGCCCCCACGACCAGCTCAGCCAGATCATCAGCAGACAGAACGCCACCAGCAGACACGCCAGCTTCCAGAACAGCGAGTGCCGCCCGGGCAGGTCAGAGAGTTTCATCGGGTGCACTCAGCACATAACCCTTGCCCCACACCGTGCGCACTTCCCGCTCGGCGTAACCGATGGCCTTGAGTTTGCGGCGGATCTGGCTGATGTGCATGTCGAGGCTGCGGTCGTGGGGCGCATAGCCGCGTTGCAGAACGTGCTGATAGAGGAAAGCCTTGCTCAGCACTTCCTCGTCGTGGCGATTGAGCGTTTCCAGCAGACGGTATTCGCTGCGGGTCAGGTCGGCGGCCTGTTGGTTATAAAAGACGTCGCACTGCGCATCGTCAAAATGCAGCCCGCCACTGAGGCTGGGCAGCGCAATCGCTGGCGGACGTCGATCCAGCGCCACGCGACGCAGGATCGCCTCGATCCGCACATGCAGCTCGGCCATGCTGAACGGCTTGGGCAGGTAATCGTCGGCCCCCAGGCGGAAACCGCTGATGCGATCGGCCTCGGCGCCCAGGGCCGACATCAGCAGCACCGGCGTCGAATGGCTCTGGCGCAATTGCGTCAGCACCTTCAGGCCATCGAGCCCGGGCAACAGAATGTCCATCAGCACCACGTCGAACGGCTGGTGGCGAGCGATGTTCAGACCGTCCTGGCCGTTCTGGCACCAGGTCACCGCAAAGCCGCTACGGCCCAGATGTTCGTGAAGGTAGGCACCCAGGACCGGGTCGTCCTCGATAGCAAGAATGCGTGGCGGAGAGGCGGAAACAGAAGTCATGAGTATCTGCAAATAATTCTCAGTTGAGCGATTATTCAAGATTGCCCGCCATCGGGCAACCCAAGGTTGACTGGCGGGACAAACGAGCCGGACCCTGCCGACCGATGCCGAGATGATTTTTCCGAAGATTGCCTGCCTGCAAATCGCTACACTGCGCCAATGCCGCGTGCCGGACGCACGTGCGAGTCAACAGTTCAGCGGGATGCAGGAGATGGGTGTGCTCAAGAAACTGGGAATCAAAGGTCGCGTATTGTTGCTGACCCTGTTGCCGACCAGCCTCATGGCGTTGGTGCTCGGGGGCTACTTCACCTGGATGCAACAGTCCGACCTGCAGACCCAATTGATGCAACGCGGCGAAATGATCGCCGAACAGCTGGCACCGCTGGTGGCGCCCGCCATGGGCCACGGCAATACCGATCTGCTGGAACGCATCGCCACCCAGTCCCTTGAACAGCCTGACGTGCGCGCCGTCACCTTCCTCGCCCCTGACCGCACACCGCTGGCGCACGCCGGCCCGACCATGCTCAATCAGGCCCCCAGTGGCGACAGCGCGCTGTTGCAACGGCGCAGCGGCAATGACGCCACCCGCTACCTGATGCCGGTGTTCGGCAAGCATCGCAATCTGGCCGGCGACGTCATCCCGCAAGAATCCGAGCGCCTGCTCGGCTGGGTCGAACTGGAGCTGTCGCACAATGGCATGCTGCTGCGCGGCTATCGCAGCCTGTTTGCCAGCCTGCTGTTGATTGCCGCAGGCCTTGCCGGTGCCGCCCTGCTCGCATTGCGCATGGGCCGCACGATCAACCGCCCGCTGAGCCAGATCAAACACGCGGTCGCCCAGCTCAAGGACGGTCATCTGGAAACCCGCCTGCCACCGCTCGGCAGCCAGGAGCTGGACGAGTTGGCTTCGGGTATCAACCGCATGGCCGGGACCCTGCAGAACGCCCGCGAAGAACTGCAGCACAGCGTCGATCAGGCCACCGAAGACGTCCGGCAGAACCTGGAAACCATCGAGATCCAGAACATCGAACTGGACCTTGCGCGCAAAGAGGCGCTGGAAGCGAGCCGGATCAAATCCGAATTCCTCGCCAACATGAGCCACGAGATCCGCACCCCGCTCAACGGCATTCTCGGTTTCACGCACCTGCTGCAGAAAAGCGAACTGACCCCGCGCCAGCTCGACTATCTGGGCACCATCGAAAAGTCCGCCGACAGCCTGCTGGGGATCATCAACGAGATCCTCGACTTCTCGAAGATCGAGGCCGGCAAACTGGTGCTCGACCATATTCCGTTCAACCTGCGCGACCTGTTGCAGGACACCCTGACGATTCTGGCGCCAGCCGCCCACGCCAAACAATTGGAGCTGGTGAGTCTGGTGTACCGCGACACGCCGCTGTCGCTGGTCGGCGATCCGCTGCGCCTGAAGCAGATTCTCACCAACCTGGTCAGCAACGCGATCAAGTTCACCCGCGAAGGCACCATCGTTGCCCGCGCCATGCTCGAAGAAGAGCACGAAGACAGCGTGCAACTGCGTATCAGCATTCAGGACACCGGCATCGGCCTGTCGAGTCAGGATGTGCGCGCGCTGTTCCAGGCCTTCAGTCAGGCCGACAATTCGTTGTCGCGCCAACCCGGCGGCACCGGTCTGGGGCTGGTGATTTCCAAGCGGCTGATCGAACAGATGGGCGGCGAAATCGGCGTCGACAGCACCCCGGGCGAAGGTTCGGAATTCTGGATCAGCCTGAGCCTGCCGAAAACCCGCGACGACACCGAAGACCTGCCGGGCCCGCCGCTGCTCGGGCGCCGGGTCGCGGTGCTGGAAAGTCACGAACTGGCGCGTCAGGCGCTACAGCATCAACTGGAAGACTGTGGCCTCGATGTCACGCCCTTCAACACCCTGGAAAGCCTGACCAACGGCGTCACCGGCGCACATCAGACCGATCAGGCAATCGACCTCGCCGTGCTCGGCATCACCAGCAACGACATGCTTCC
Source organism: Pseudomonas sp. 86_A (assembly GCF_017491705.1). Classification (NCBI taxonomy): domain Bacteria; kingdom Pseudomonadati; phylum Pseudomonadota; class Gammaproteobacteria; order Pseudomonadales; family Pseudomonadaceae; genus Pseudomonas; species Pseudomonas sp. 86_A. The sequence goes on from NZ_JAFGYS010000018.1 coordinate 29,063, forward strand.
GGAGCGCCTGAACCAGCACATCTGGGACCTCGAACACCTGGGCTGCAAAGTCCTGGTGCTGTGCCCGACCACCGAACAGACACTGTTCCATCTGTCGGTGCCCAACCCGCACAGTCAGCTGCAGGCGAAACCGGCGTGCACGCGCAAACTGCGCCGGGCCCTGGCGGACCTGGCCAACCCGCGCCAGCCACGCAACGAACCGGGCGAACCGCTATCGAGCCGCGCGCCGAAAGTGCTGTGTGTCGACGACAACCCGGCCAACCTGTTGCTGGTGCAGACACTGCTCGAAGACATGGGCGCCAAGGTCCTGGCCGTGGAAAGCGGCTATGCGGCGGTCAAAGCGGTGCAGAGCGAATCCTTCGATCTGGTGCTGATGGACGTGCAGATGCCGGGCATGGACGGACGCCAGACCACGGAAACCATCCGCCAGTGGGAAAGCGAACGGCATTGCACGCCGCTGCCCATCGTCGCCCTCACCGCCCACGCCATGGCCAACGAGAAACGCGCGTTGCTGCAAAGTGGCATGGACGACTACCTGACCAAACCGATCAGCGAGCGGCAACTGGCGCAAGTGGTGTTGAAGTGGACCGGTCTGGCCTTGCGCAATCAAGGACCGGAACGGACCATCGACAGCGCGGCGGGCAGCCATGAACTGCCGGTGCTCGACCACGAAGAAGGCCTGCGCCTGGCCGCCGGCAAGGCCGACCTCGCAGCAGACATGCTGGCGATGCTGCTCGCTTCGCTGGAAGCCGACCGCGAAGCCATTCGCGCAGCCAGCGAAGCCCGTGACCAGAACGCGCTGATCGAGCGTGTGCATCGCCTGCACGGTGCCACGCGGTATTGCGGCGTACCGCAACTGCGCGCGGCCTGTCAGCGCAGTGAAACCCTGCTCAAACAGGGCGACCCGAAAGCGGTGGCGGCGCTCGAAGAGCTGGAGCGCGCGATCAATCGCCTCGCGGCACAGGCCAGGATCAGCGCCTGATCCACGGCAATGTCGGCGAAGCGATCTCACGCTAAAGTGAGGGCGGATCAACACTGACTCGCCATCCCGCTCCAGGAGGAATGCATGCGCACGATCGTTTTCAGCAGCCAGACCTACGACCGCGACAGTTTCCTCGCCGCTGACTGCCCGGCCGCTATCGAGCTGCACTTTCAGCCGGCCCGGCTCAGTCTCGACACCGCGGCCCTGGCCGAGCAGCACGAAATGGTCTGCGCGTTCATCAATGATGACCTCAGTGCGCCGGTGCTGGAGCGTCTCGCCGCCGGCGGTACGCGGCTGATCGCTCTGCGCTCGGCGGGTTACAACCACGTCGACCTGGTTGCAGCGAAACGCCTGGGGCTGGCCGTAGTGCGGGTTCCGGCCTACTCGCCGCATGCCGTGGCCGAACATGCGGTGGCGCTGATCCTCGCCCTGAACCGACGCCTGCACCGCGCCTACAACCGCACCCGCGAAGGGGATTTCAGCCTGCACGGCCTGACCGGTTTCGATCTGGTGGGCAAGACCGTCGGGATCGTCGGCACCGGACAGATTGGCGCCACGTTCGCGAAAATCATGCACGGTTTCGGTTGTGAATTGCTGGCCTACGATCCGTTTCCCAACCCCGAGGTGGTGGCGTTGGGCGCACGTTATCTGAGCCTGCCGGAGCTGCTCGCGCAGTCGCGAATCATCAGCCTGCACTGCCCGCTCAACGCGCAGAGCAAACATTTGATCAACCGTCATTCACTGGCGCATCTGCAACCGGGGGCGATGCTGATCAACACCGGACGCGGCGGCCTGGTGGACACGCCAGCACTGATCGACGCCTTGAAGGACGGTCAACTCGGCTATCTGGGACTGGATGTCTATGAAGAAGAGGCGCAGCTGTTTTTCGAGGATCGCTCCGACCTGCCGCTGCAGGACGACGTGCTGGCGCGCTTGCTGACCTTCCCCAACGTGATCATCACCGCGCATCAGGCGTTTCTGACCCATGAGGCCCTGGGCGCGATTGCCGCGACCACCTTGCACAACATCGCGACCTGGGCTGCAGGTGCGCCGCAGAACCAGGTCGAAGGTTGAAGGTTTGTCGAATTATTTCGGCGAAAGCGAAGAGGCCAGGATCAGCAGCGCCAGCCAGCCAAAGCCGAAAAAGCGTTGCTTCATCGAGTGGCCGTTACGCAGCAGGAACCAGACAAACACCATCGGCAACAGGAACACCATGATCTTCAACCAGCCTTCCACCGGACGCGAGCCGTCGGCGTTGGGCTGGACTTGAGGGACTGGCGCGGATTGCCGACGACGGCGACCGACTGCGGCCGGTAAAACTTTCGGCGCCGGCTCAGGCGCCGGTGGCAGGACAAAAGCCTCGGGCACGGATTTGTTACGTGGCAGGCTGCCAAATGAAATCGTGGTCGCTGCTTGCGCCGGGCTGTGCTCGTGCTGCTGCGCCATCGGAGCACCACAATGAATGCACGCCTTTACTTCCGAGCTGATGCTCCGCTTGCATTCATAACATTCAATCAGCGCCATGTTCCGTTCCCTCAGAGTGAAGGGCGGCAGTTTGCCATGAGCGCCGGCCGATTTGAACCGGATCGAAGGTCGCACGCGTACGCCATCCTGCAATCAAGCCCGTGCTAGCATGTCGCGCATATTTGGAGGACCCATGGTAGAACACGATTTCCGCTACACCCTGATGAACCCGCAACACACCCTCACCGATTGCCGCGCCCTTGTACCGGGCCGCTATCAGGTCACCGGCAATGGTGGCTCGATCCGCAACGGTGACGTCCTGTTGGTCACCCTCAAAGGCAGCAAGGACTTGTCCATGCGCCTGACCGTCGACACGGTGCGCCACCTGATCAATCCGCCGGGCCAATGGACCGCGATGACCACCGGCCCGGTATTCGGCGAACTGGCGATCCACACCTGGCAGGTCAACTGCGACAGCTGTGCCAAAGAGCTGAACTTCGAATTCGCGGTGGACGCCAAGCTGGGCAAGCCTGCCGAGAAACCGGCCGCCACCGCGCGCATCGCCGAGCTGGGCTGGAAAGCCGTCGGTGACAAGCACCTGTGCCCGAAATGCCAGGAGCCTGCGTGATGAAACGCCTTGCCCTGCCCCTGCTGGTCGGTGCCGCTCTGGTGGGCTGTGCTGCAGAGCCTGTGCAATTGCAGCAAAACCGCAGCTACATTCTGGAGTGGATCGGCGAGCGGCCGTTGATGGATTACAGCCACCTGACCGTGACCCTCGGCGACGATGGTCGTGCTTACGGCAATGGCGGCTGCAACCACTGGTTCGCGCCGTACACCCTCGACGGCGACAAGCTGAGCTTCGGCCCGATCGGCAAGACCCGCAAACTCTGCGCACCGGCGCTGATGGAGCAGGAACAACGCTTCCTGCAGGCGCTGCAAGGCGTCGAACGCTGGGACATCTCGCCGATCGAGCAGATGCGCTTCTGGCCGGCTGAAGGCAAGCCGCTGCGCTGGTGGCTGGAAGAGGGTTAAGCCCCCTCGACGCACACTGAGTTGACTGTGGCGAGGGAGCTTGCTCCCGCTCGGCTGCGCAGCAGTCGCAAAACCGTTAACCGCGCGTTGCCGAAGACACGAGTCAGCAGGGTTTGGGGCCGCTTCGCGGCCCAGCGGGAGCAAGCTCCCTCGCCACAAAAGCCCATTCAACTCACTTTGTAGCCTGCAACGCCTCCAGCTTGGCCATCACCCCCGCCGCCGTCTGCTCGCCCATCAACTGTTCGCGCACCTTGCCCTTGTTGTCGATGATGTAGGTCACCGGCAACGCCTCACTGCGCGGCAGGTCGAACAGGTCCGCCGGATCCTGCGCCAGCACGGTGAACTTGATGCCCAGCTTCTCGCTGGCAGACTTGAGATCCTCGCCCTGTACGTTGTCGAAGTTGACCCCGAACACGCCGATGTTCTTGCCTTTCAACTCGTCCGCCAGATGATTGAGTTCCGGAATTTCCGTGCGGCACGGGCCGCACCATTCGGCCCAGTAATTGAGCACCACCCATTGTTTGTCCAGACGCTCGGACGCGACTTTCTGACCGTTCTGGTCAATGCCGTAGTCGTTCCCGCAGCCCCCCAGCATCAACGCCCCGATTATCGTCAATGCCGCTGCCAATCGCCGTGTCATGTCATGTTCCCTGGTCAAAAATTGAATGCGCCTGCGACCCATCGCCTCTGAAGGTTCTGGATTGCGCGCTGCACAGTTAGAATAGCCGCCACTTTACGCCAGAAGCGACCCGCCATGACCGATCTGACGCTTTATCACAATCCGCGCTGCTCGAAATCCCGCGGCGCACTGGAACTTCTTGAGGCCCGTGGCCTGACCCCGAACGTGGTGCGTTACCTGGAAACGCCGCTGGACGCCGCGCAGATCAAGGCCTTGCTTGGCAAGCTGCAGATCAGCGCGCGGCAACTGCTGCGCACCGGAGAAGATGAATACAAAATGCTTCAGCTGGCTGACACGAGCCTCAGCGAAGCGCAACTGATCGCCGCCATCGCCGAGCACCCGAAACTGATGGAACGGCCGATTCTTGAAGTCGGCGACAAGGCCGTGATCGGTCGTCCGCCGGAGCAGATCCTGGAGTTGCTGCCGTGAGCGCGCCGTACATTCTGGTGCTGTATTACAGCCGCAACGGCTCGACCAACGAGATGGCCCGGCAAATTGCCCGCGGTGTCGAACAGGCCGGCCTCGAAGCGCGTCTGCGCACCGTGCCGGCGATATCCACCGAGTGCGAAGCCGTGGCCCCGGGCATTCCCGATGAAGGCGCACTCTACGCGACCCTCGATGACCTGAAGAACTGTGCCGGCCTGGCCCTCGGCAGCCCGACCCGCTTCGGCAACATGGCCGCGCCGCTCAAATACTTCCTCGACGGCACCAGCAACCTGTGGCTGACCGGCGCGCTGGTCGGCAAACCGGCCGGCGTGTTCACCTCAACCGCCAGCCTGCACGGCGGCCAGGAAACCACTCTGCTGTCGATGATGCTGCCACTGTTGCACCACGGCATGCTGATCACCGGCCTGCCGTACAGCGAGTCGGCGCTGCTGGAAACCCAGGGCGGCGGCACACCGTATGGCGCCAGCCACCACGCCGGCGCGGACGGCAAAAAAGGCCTCGATCAGCACGAAATGGCGCTGTGTCGCGCCCTCGGCCTGCGTCTGGCCAAGACTGCGCAAAAGCTGGAGGGCTGAGGGTGGCGAAGAAGCCGAAAGTCCTGCCCTCGATCGAGTGGCTCGAACCGCGCGTCAAGGCGATGCGGGTCATCAGCCTGCTGTGCTTCTTCGGCCTCGCCGGGCTGCTCGCCGCTTACTACCTGGTGTTCGCCGACCTGCACGGCGCGCGGCCGTGGGTGATTCTGCTGGTCGAGCTGATACCGTGGATCGTCCTCGCACCGGCGATGATCATGGGCAGCGCCCGCGGGCATTCGTGGATGTGCTTTGTGGTGAATCTGTACTTCATCAAAGGCGCACTGGCGGCCTATGACCCGAACCGGCAGCTGTTTGGTGTGCTGGAGATGGTCGTCAGCCTGGCGCTGTTCTGCTCGGCGCTGCTGTATGTGCGCTGGCGGTATCAGTTGAATCGCAAGCTGGCTGGCGAGGGCGAGATTTCCGTCGCATGATCGAAAAAGATCGCAGCCTGCGGCAGCTCCTACAGGGAAACGCATTCCAAATGCAGGAGCTGCCGCAGGCTGCGATCTTTTAGCTGTTCAATGGTTGACGGTGTACGCGAGCATCATCGAAATCTGGCTCATCGGCCGCCCGCCGCTCTGTTCATGCCACTGGTTGAACGCATCCTGCACACTCGCCAGATCGCGCAGGCTGGTCGGCGCCTTGTCGACAATCTTCTGCGCATTCAGCGCCGCGACCACGTCATAGCTCGGCACGAAGGTGTCCTTGCCGACCATGCGCAGGAAGCGCGGCGCCGACAGCCCGCCCAACTGACTGCCGTGCTTTTTCAGGTAAGTCCACAGACCGACGATATCGGTCACCGGCCAGTCGGCGATCAGCGCGCCGAAACTGCCCTTCTCCTTCTCGACATCAAGGATGAACTGCGCATTGCGCGGCACGCTCTTGAGCTTGCCCAGGTGGCGGATAATCCGCGCGTCCTGCATCAGGCGTTCGAGGTGTTCGGCGCTCATCAGCACGACTTTTTCCGGGTCGAACTTGAAGAACACCTCTTCGAAGGCCGGCCACTTGGCGTCCACCAGGCTGTGCTTGAGCCCGGCGCGGAACACGCGCAGGGCCATGGTCGAGAGGTAGCGATCGTCGCTGATCTTGCGCAATTGCGCCGGGGTCTTGGGAACGGGCAGATGGGCTTCCAGTTCAGCCGCCGAACCGAAGCGGTTCAGACAGTATTCGTGCAGCCACTTGTAATCGCGCATGCCCTCTCCCGGGAATTGAAACGAAAAAACTATTGTAGGAGTGAGCCTGCTCGCGATTGCGGTGTGTCATCCAACGATGATGCTGACAGACACACCGCAATCGCGAGCAGGCTCACTCCTACAGGTGGTGATTAAAGGTTGACCACGTTGACGAACCGCGAAGCCGCCGTCTCGTCGATCTTCAGGCTGGTGAAGTCGAACAGGTTGCGGTCGGCCAGTTGCGACGGCACCACGTTCTGCAGACTGCGGAAGATGCTTTCGGTTCGACCCGGTGTCTTGCGCTCCCAGTCCTGGAGCATTTCCTTGACCACCTGACGCTGCAGGTTTTCCTGCGAACCGCAGAGGTTGCACGGGATGATCGGGAATTCCTTGAAGTCCGAGTAAGCCTGGATGTCCTTCTCGTTGCAGTAGGCCAACGGGCGGATCACCACGTTGCGGCCGTCATCGGCGCGCAGCTTCGGCGGCATAGCCTTGAGGGTGCCGTTGAAGAACATGTTGAGGAAAAAAGTCTCGACGATGTCGTCACGGTGGTGACCGAGGGCCATCTTGGTCGCGCCGATTTCGTCGGCGAAGGTGTACAGCGTGCCGCGACGCAAGCGCGAGCACAGCGAGCAGGTGGTCTTGCCTTCCGGCACCAGCTCCTTGACCACCGAGTAGGTGTCCTTCTCGACGATGTGGTACTCGACGCCCAGCTCTTTCAGGTAGGCCGGCAGCACGTGCTCGGGGAAGCCCGGCTGCTTCTGGTCCATGTTCACGGCGACGATCTCGAACTTGATCGGTGCAACCTTCTGCAGGTGCATCAGCACGTCGAGCATGGTGTAGCTGTCCTTGCCCCCGGACAGGCAGACCATGACCTTGTCGCCGTCTTCGATCATGTTGAAATCGGCGACCGCTTCGCCGGCCAGGCGGCGCAGGCGCTTTTGCAGTTTGTTCTGGTTGACCGTAAGAGTGCCCATGACGCGAAATCCGTGAGGTGTGACGAAAGGCCGGCATTTTACGCAAAAAACCCGCCGGGGGCGAAGGGCCGTGGGTCTGCCCCTTTCAACCGATCCCCTGTGGCGAGGGAGCTTGCTCCCGCTGGGCTGCGAAGCGCCCCCAAACCTGCAGCCGCTATTTTCCTGAAACACCGAAAGCATTGGCGACTGCTGCGCAGCCGAGCGGGAGCAAGCTGCCTCGCCACGGGAACCTCTGACGTCCAAGACCCCAAGGCGATTACGCCCCGTGTTTACAGCGCGATTTGCTCTAAGCCCCTAGTCCCTGTGCGGTTAAGTCCTTTCTATACTGCGACATAAGGTCGCACACATCTGAAGACCTGAATTTGCTCGGCCACCTTGGCCCGTAGGCGCTCCGTTGGGGGGCGATGGCAATAACAAGAGGAGTGACTGGCATGATCCATCACGTAGTGGGACTGTTTACCCACCCCGATCAGGAATGGAAGGAAATCCGTGGCGACCAAGAGGAAAGCATCAGCCACATGTACCTGACGCACACGCTGATTCTGGCGGCGATTCCGGCCGTTTCGGCGTTCATCGGCACCACCCAGGTGGGCTGGGTGATCGGCAACCGCGCGCCGGTGATGCTCACCGTGGAAAGCGCGATCTGGATGACCGTAATGTCGTACCTGGCGATGCTCGGCGGGGTCGCGGTGATGGGCGCCTTCGTGCACTGGATGGCCCGAACCTATGACGCCAACCCGAGCCTGGCCCGTTGCGTGGCATTCGCCACCTACACCGCGACACCGTTGTTCGTCGGCGGGCTGGCAGCGCTGTATCCGCACATGTGGCTGGGGATGATCGTCGGCACGGCGGCCATCTGCTACACGGTGTATCTGCTGTACGTGGGGCTGCCGACGTTCATGAACATTCCGTCGGACGAAGGCTTTCTGTTTTCCAGCTCAGTGCTCGCGGTAGGTCTGGTGGTGCTGGTGGCCATCATGGCGTTCACCGTGATCGTCTGGGGCCTCGGCGTGGGGCCGGTGTATACCAACTGACAGGATTCACCCCCGAGAACAACAAGATCTGCCAATACAGGCCGCCGCAAGGCGGCCTTCTCGTATGGCGGATGACCATTCGGCAGGTCGGCGATTCGCAAGTCCGGGAGGTTGCGGCATACTCGACGCCTCTGGAGATCCATCAAGCATGCCCGAGCAACTCAATACCCGCGTCGAAGACTGTTACCAACTCGCTGAAGCCTTTTTCAAACGTCATTTCCAACGCCCCGTCGTCAGCCTCAAGCTGCGCGGGCAGAAAGCCGGTGTCGCGCATCTGCACGAGAACCTGCTGCGCTTCAACCCGCAGTTGTACCGGGAAAACACCGAACACTTCCTCAAGCAGACCGTAGCCCACGAAGTCGCGCACCTGATCGCCCATCAACTGTTCGGCGACCGCATCCAGCCGCACGGCGAGGAGTGGCAACTGATCATGCGCGGGGTCTATGAACTGCCGCCGGACCGTTGCCACACCTACGCCGTGAAACGCCGCAGCGTGACGCGCTACATCTACAAATGCCCGTGCGCCGACAGTGATTTTCCGTTCTCGGCGCAACGGCACAGCCTGGTGCGTCAGGGACGGCGCTATTTGTGCCGCAGATGCCGCAACACCTTGGTGTTCAGTGGTGAGATGCGGGTCGAGTGACTCCCTGATCGTTCCCATGCTCCGCGTGGGAACGAGCTACGCAACTACCTTTAAGGCCCGCAATTCAGCAATCCGCTCAGCACTGAAGCCCAACTCCCCCAACACTTGATCCGTATGCTGCCCCAACCCCGCGCCAACATGCCGTGGCGCCGGCAACGCCTCGGAAAATTTCAACGGACACGCCATTTGCGCCTGGGTCGTGCCATCCCCGCGCGGCACCTGGGTCACCACTTCCCGCGCCTGTAACTGTGGATGGCGCACCGCCTCCCCCAGACTCAACACTGGCTCGACACACGCATCGATCCCGGCAAACATCTCGCACAGCTCGGCAAAGTCATGTTTTTCGAACTCGACCGTCAGCGCGTATTTCAACGCCCGCTGCTGCTCAGGCTTGGGCGACAAGCCTTGCGCCGCCAACTCCGGGCGACCCAGCGCCGTGCACAATTGCTGCATGAACCCAGGCTCGAGACTGCCTACCGACATCCAGCGCCCGTCGCGCGAGCGGTAGTAATCGTAAAAGCTACCGCCGTTGAGCATCTGGTCTTCCCACGCCGGCTCCTCGCCACAGGCCAGATACCCGGCCCCGGCCATGGCGTTCAGGCTGAACGCGCAATCGGTCATGCTCACGTCCAGATGGGTGCCCTGCCCGGTCTGCTGACGGGCAATCACCGCCGCCAGCAGGCCGATCACCCCGTGCAACGACCCGCCCGCCACATCCGCTACCTGCATGCCCAGTGGCAACGGACCGCTGTCGGCGCGGCCGGTGTAGCTGGCAAGCCCGGCCAATGCGAGGTAGTTGATGTCATGCCCGGCGCGATCCTTGTACGGCCCGGTCTGGCCGTAACCGGTGATCGACACGTAAATCAGCTTCGGGTTGATCGCCTTCAGCGCCTCGTAACCCAGGCCCAGACGCTCCATCACGCCGGGACGGAACTGCTCCAGGACGATGTCGTAATCAGCCAGCAATTGCTTGACCACCTCCAGCGCTTCAGGTTGTTTGAGATCCAGCGCCAGACTGCGCTTGTTGCGGTTCAGGTACGCATGACTGGTTGACACCCCTTGATCGTGGGGCGGCAGCACTCGCAGCAGATCCATGCGCGTCGGCGATTCGATGCGCAGCACTTCAGCGCCCATGTCCGCCAGCAGCAGCGAGGCGAACGGACCTGGCAGCAATGTCGAGAAATCGAGGATCTTCAGTGAGGCCAGCGGTGCGGACATAGGCGATCTCCTTGGGCGATGTACCCAGCCTAGGCAGCGCTGCCGCGTACGGCAATCACCTTATGTGTCAGCAGTTGTGACCGTAATGCTCAAATCGCAGGCAATAAAAAACCTGCCGAGGCAGGTTCTTCAGTGCCTGTGTGCCGAGGGAGCTTGCTCCCGCTGGGGCGCGAAGCGGCCCCGCTCTTCAAAGAGGGGCCTGCTACGCAGTCCAGCGGGAGCAAGCTCCCTCGCCACAAGGTATTGCCAAATACAGCTTACTTGACGCTGGTAGGCGTTGGGCCTTCAGCCACACCCAGGTCGTCTTCAGGACGGGTGTCCGCGATACCGCGACCGCCCGAGGCCAGCTCGGACTGCAGCACGTCGGTGTCCAGCTCTTTCACCCACTTGGCAACCACGATGGTCGCTACGGCGTTGCCGACCAGGTTGGTCAGGGCGCGAGCTTCGGACATGAAGCGGTCGATACCGAGGATCAGCGCCAGACCGGCCACCGGCAGGTGACCTACTGCCGACAGAGTGGCCGCCAGCACGATGAAGCCCGAACCGGTCACACCGGCGGCGCCTTTGGAGGACAGCAGCAACACCACCAGCAGGGTGATCTGATGGGTGATGTCCATGTGCGTGTCGGTGGCCTGAGCAATGAACACGGCAGCCATGGTCAGGTAGATCGCAGTACCGTCGAGGTTGAACGAGTAACCGGTCGGGATCACCAGACCCACTACCGATTTCTTCGCGCCCAGACGCTCCATCTTGATCAGCATGCGTGGCAGTACCGATTCCGAGGAGGAAGTACCCAGCACGATCAGCAGCTCTTCACGGATGTAGCGGATCATCTTCAGCACACTGAAGCCATGAGCGCGGGCAATACCGCCCAGCACGATCAGGATGAACAGCAGGCAAGTGACGTAGAAGCAGATCATCAGTTGACCCAGCTGCACCAGCGAGCCGACACCGTAGGCACCGATGGTAAAGGCCATCGCACCGAAGGCACCGATTGGCGCGAGCTTCATGATCATGTTGATGATGTTGAACATCACGTGGGCGAAGCGATCGATGAAGTCGAGGATCGGACGGCCGTAGTCACCCAGGCGATGCAGGGCGAAACCGAAGATCACCGAGAACATCAGCACTTGCAGGATATCGCCAGTGGCGAACGCGCCGACGATGGTGGTCGGGATCACGTTGAGCAGGAAGCCGACAACGCTCTGGTCAGCGCCTTGTTGCACGTAGGTCGCGACTTTCGAGGCGTCCAGGGTGCTGACGTCGATGTGCATGCCATTGCCCGGCTGCACGATGTTGACCACGATCAGGCCGACCAACAGGGCGATGGTCGAAACGATTTCGAAGTACAGGAGCGCGTAACCACCGGTCTTGCCGACCGACTTCATGCTTTGCATGCCAGCAATACCGCTGACCACGGTGCAGAAGATGATCGGGGCGATGATCATTTTGATCAGCTTGATGAACCCGTCACCCAGTGGCTTAACCGCCACACCGAATTGCGGGTAGTAGTGACCAAGGGCAATACCGATGATGATCGCGACGATCACCTGGAAATACAGGGATTTGTACAGTGGCTGACGAGTCGTCATTGCAAGTTTCCTCAAGCGTCCCGCGGGCAACATCCATCTGTTAAGCGCAGAACCTGAATTGCGAACCCTCCTGCACTGGAGGGATTTGTTGTTCGAGCGGCGCTTTTCCCACGGGATAGACGCACACTTCTGTCGCTCTTATCGCAAACGCCGTGCCACTTTGGTGCAATTCGCTGCAAGCCTTTTGATATCAGGACTTGCAGCCTGTTCTGTGTCACTGTTTGGTGACTCAAGTGTGGCGGATTTCCGCCAACTCGCCGGATCTCGTCCTACAATTTGGCGGAAATCCGCCTTGTTGGCGATGATGCCCGCGGCTAACATCCGGCGCCTGAGGAAGGATCTGCCGCTTATGCGCGAACGTACCATCGCCAGTCATTTCGCCCGTGCCGCCCTCGGTGGCGCACGCCGCTCGGGGTTCGATTATCTGCCGCTGCTGCAACAGCTGGGCATCAGCCCGGAGCTGCTGGATGAGCCGCGGGCGCGCATCGCCCCAGAGCAATTCACCCAACTGCTGCAGAGCCTGTGGCTGGCCCTGGATGACGAATACCTGGGCTTTGGCAACGCACCGAGCAAACCCGGCAGTTTCGCGATGATGTGCCACGCCCTGATTCACTGCCGCAACCTGGAGAAGGCACTGCAACGCGGTTTATTGTTTTATAGCCTATTCCCCGCGGCCCCGCGCCTGAGCCTGCAGCGCGAAGACGAATGGGTGCGCCTGAGCCTCGATGATTCGCAGTTATGGGACCCGGATCACTTTCTCAGCGAAAGCCTGCTGGTGATCTGGCATCGCCTCGGCAGCTGGCTGATCGGCCAGCGGATTCGTCTGGAGCAGGCCACGTTCAGCTATGCGAAACCGCCGCACGGCGCCGAGTACGACTTGCTGTTCCCCTGCCCGCTGGTGTTTTCCGCCGAGCAAAGCAGCCTGCTGTTTCACAGCCGCTATCTGTCGATGCCGCTGCTACAGGACGAACGCACCCTCAAGCATTTCCTTGAACGCTCCCCCGCCGACCTGCTGTCACGCCCCGACGACGGCGACAGCCTCAGCAGCCGCCTGCGCCGTTTGCTCAGCCGCGACAGCGCGCACTGGCCGGACCTGGAAGCGGTGGCCGCGCACCTGCACATCAGCCCGCAAACCCTGCGTCGGCATTTACGCGAGGAAGGCACCAGTTTTCAGGAATTGAAGGATCAGTTGCGGCGGGATATCGCCATTTACCACCTGGGCCGGGCGGATCTGTCGTTGCAACAGATCGCCGAGCAGCTGGGGTTTTCCGAACCGTCGGCGTTTCACCGGGCGTTCAAGAAGTGGACGGGGCTGACGCCGGGGGCTTATCGGGCGCAGGAGCAGTGAGTGCCGCGGTGAACCGACTGGCGTCTTCGCGAGCAGGCTCGCTCCCACAGGGGGGCTGTGAACGCCGCCGATCCAATGTGGGAGCGAGCTTGCTGGCGAAGGTGCCGGCAAGACATGCGACTAAACCGCCGGAAACTGAATCCTGAACGCCGCCCCGCCCATCGGCGAATCGCCGAGCATCAGTTTGGCGTTGTAGCTTTCAATGATGTCCTTGACCACCGCCAGCCCGATGCCCTGCCCCGGGTGCTGACGATCCAGACGTTCGCCACGCTCGAGAATCCGCGCGCGCTGATTCGGCGGCACACCGGGGCCGTCGTCCTCGACGCACAATTCGATACCGTCCAGGGTCTGGCGCACGCTGATACGCACTTCGCCCAGGCACAGGCGATAGGCGTTTTCCAGCAGGTTGCCCATCATCTCCAGCAATGCACCCTGCTCGATCGGCACGTAGCAATGCTCCGGCAGATCGAAGGCCACCCGCACGTGTTTGTCGCGGTAGACCTTGTCGAGGGTGTCGCACAGGCTTTTGAGCACCGGTTGCAGACGCACCTGGTGGCGCACCAGGCCGCTTTTGCGCAGACTGGCCCGCTGCAGTTGATAGCTGATCTGCTGGCTCATGCGTTCGATCTGGGTTTGCAGCACCCAGGCCTGATCGCGATCTTCCGGGCGCTGGGCCATGTCCTCACTGACGCCTTGTAACACCGCCAGCGGGGTTTTCAGGCTGTGCGCCAGGTCATCGAGGGAGTCGCGGTAGCGGCTGCGCTGCTGGCGTTCGCTGTGCAGCAGACGGTTGAGCGAGCCGGTCAGCCGCAGCAGTTCGCGCGGGTGCTGTTCGCTGAGGCTTTCGCGGGTGCCGCTTTCGATTTCGTCGAGTTCCTGACTCAACCGGCGCAAGGCTTTCAAACTCCAGGTCAGGCCAATCCACAACAGCGCAAGCAAGACAAACAGTGCAGCACCAAAGCCCAGATAAAGGTTGTCGCGCAGGCCTTCGAGCGTCGATTCGTACTCGTGCACCGGTTGCAGGGTCACAAAGCTGAACGCCGCACTCTTGCCCCCGAGCAACTTGACTTCTACGTCGTAGACAAAAAATTCCTGACCGCTGGCCTGACGAATCCGCGCGAACTCATTGCCCATGCCGTCGTAACGCGGCTTGTAGTTGATCTGCCCTTCTTCCGTGCCCTTGGAGCGCCAGACCAGATGCCCCTCGCGGTCATAGATGTAGCCCAGCAGACGCCCGTCGGTAAGGTTGAATCGCTCGTCAGGCAACTGCGCCGGCATCTCCAGGCGACCGTTCTCGATACGTGCCGCCGAGATCAGCGTGGTCACATCCGAGGCCAGGCGCTGCTCGATCGAGTCCTGCAATGCCAGGCTGAACGCGCCTTGCATGGCCGGCAACAAGCCGAGCATGAACAACACCGCCAACGTGGTGGCGGCGAGCATCAAACGAACGCGAAGAGAACGAATCAAGTGCAGCGCTCATTGAACAGGTAGCCGAGACCGCGCACGGTTTCGATCGGTTTGAACCCGCCCGGACTTTCAAGCTTGCGACGCAGGCGGCCGACCAGCACCTCGATCACGTTCGGATCGCGCTCGTCGTCGTCCGGATAGAGCTGTTCCATCAGGCGATCCTTGGGCACCACTTGCTGATGGTGGCGCATCAGGTATTCGAGGATGCGGTATTCGTAGGCGGTCAGCGCCAGCGGTTCTGCATCCAGCGACGCCTGCTTGCGATTGAGGTCCAGCAGCAACGGCCCGGCGACGATGGTCGACTGGGTGAACCCGCTGGAGCGGCGCAGCAAGGCATTGAGTCGTGCCTCGAGTTCTTCGAACTGGAACGGCTTGACCACGTAGTCGTCTGCACCGGCAGCGAGGCCTTCGACCTTGTCTTGCCAGTTGCCGCGCGCGGTGAGGATCAGGATCGGAAACGTCTTGCCGCTGGAACGCAACTGGCGGATCAGGTCCAGGCCGCCCATGCCCGGCAGACCGAGGTCGATCACCGCCAGATCGAAGTTGAACTGTCCGGTCTGGTACAGCGCCTCTTCGGCATTGGCCACGGACTCGACCACATGACCACTCTCCGTGAGGCGGGTTTGCAAGTGATGGCGCAACAGCGCTTCATCTTCGACGACCAACAGTTTCATAACGCTCTCCCGGGCAAATCAAAAAGCTCCAACGTCAACAGCATACTTGTGAGGGCGAGTCTGCTCGCGAAGGCGACGGCACAGGCGACAACTTTCTCATTGCTGTTCGATAGGGTGCAAGGTTAGCAAGCCGCCCCTGTACCTGCCCTGAACACTCGGTGAACCTGCACTGAATCAAATCGACTAGGCTGTCCTGACCACTTTCGATAAGGAGACCGACCATGCGCCTGTTACTCGCCCTCGCCCTGCTCGCTGCCAGCAGCCTGGCCAACGCCGCGATCAAGACTCAGGAGATTCCCTACCAGAGCGCCGACGGCACCAGGCTGATCGGCTATTACGCCTACGACGACGCAATCAAGGGCAAGCGCCCGGGCGTGGTGGTGGTGCATGAATGGTGGGGCCTGAACGATTACGCCAAGCGCCGCGCCCGCGACCTCGCCGAACTGGGTTACAGCGCGCTGGCGATCGACATGTACGGCGAAGGCAAGAACACCGAGCACCCGAAAGATGCGATGGCGTTCATGCAGGCCGCGACCCAGGATGCCGCCGCCTCCAGCAAGCGTTTCGAGGCCGGGCTCAATCTGCTGAAGCAACAGCCGCAGACCGACGTGAATAAAATCGCCGCCATCGGCTATTGCTTCGGCGGTGGCGTAGTGCTCAACGCCGCGCGTCAAGGCGAACCGCTGGCGGGTGTGGTGAGCTTCCACGGCGCACTGGCGACCACCACTCCGGCCACGCCCGGCAGTGTGAAGGCGAAAGTTCTTGTCGAGCACGGTGCGCTGGACAGCATGGTCACCGCCGACAACGTCACCGCGTTCAAGGCGGAAATGGACAAGGCCGGCGCCGACTACACATTCGTCAGCCTCGATGGCGCCAAGCACGGCTTTACCAACCCGGATGCCGATCGTTTGAGCCACGGTGAGCACGGTGGCCCGGATATCGGCTACAACAAGGCAGCCGATGAAAAATCGTGGGCGGACATGAAAGCGTTCTTCCAGAAAATCTTTGGCTGACATTGCCCCTGTGGCGAGGGAGCTTGCTCCCGCTCGGCGGCGAAGCCGTCGCAAAAACCTGCCGATGCGGTTTACCTGACAGACCTCGTCCACAGTTTTTTGGGCGGCTTTGCCCCCCCAGCGGGAGCAAGCTCCCTCGCCACAAAAGTACGCAGCCTCTACCCAGTCGTGGCTTCAACCGGCAAAATGCCCGCCATGAATTCCAGCCCGATCCTCCCCGCCTGTTGCACCCCGCTCGACGCCCACTGGCCGTTGCCGAACGTGTTGGCCGACAGCGTCCTGCTGAGCACCCGTTTCGACCCCGGGCAACTGCTGGGCGATGACTTCCAGCGCAGCGCCATCGAGCCGCCGCCGAGCATTCAGCGTTCTGTTGCCAAGCGTCAGACAGAGTTTCTCGCCGGGCGGATCTGTGCCCGCGCCGCGTTGCAGCAGCTCGAAGGCTCAAGCGTGATCCCGGCGATTGGTGAAGACCGCGCCCCGGTGTGGCCGCCGCATATCTGCGGCTCGATCACCCACAGCACCGGGCGCGCGGCGGCGATCGTCGCCAATAAACGGCACTGGCGCGGCTTGGGCATGGACCTGGAAAACCTGCTCGACAGCGACCGCGCCGAACGCCTGGCCGGAGAAATCCTGACGCCAGCGGAATTGCAGCGCATGGCCGCCGGCTCGCCGGAGCAACTGGGCCTGTGCGTGACGCTGACCTTTTCGGTGAAAGAGAGCCTGTTCAAGGCGCTGTATCCGATCGTGCAAAAGCGCTTTTACTTCGAGCACGCCGAAGTGCTGGAGTGGACGGAGCAAGGTCAGGTGCGGCTGCGGCTGCTGACCGATCTGTCTGCTGAATGGCGCCATGGCACTGAGCTGGACGCGCAATTTGGGGTGCTGGATGGGCAGTTGTTGAGTCTGGTCAGTATTCCTGCCTGAAGGTTTGCGGTGTCGGCACCGGCCCTATCGCGAGCAGGCTCACTCCTACAAGGGAACGCATTCCAAGTGTAGGAGTGAGCCTGCTCGCGATCGGGCCAGCCCGGTTACCCTTGCTATCAGCGCCGCTCCTGATTCCTCGGCCAGCTCAGACTGAAGCATGCCCCACCCAGACTTTTGCTCTTGTTGATCAATGCCCGACCGTCATGCCAGTGGATGATCCTTCGCACAATCGACAGGCCCAGCCCATGTCCGCCCGACGCCCGGGTGCGGCTGTCATCCAGGCGCAGGAACGGCGTGAAGATGCGCTCCCATGCCGACTCCGGCACGCCCGGCCCGTCATCCTCGACGTCGACCCGACAGCGCAATTGCCCGACCTGATAGCTCACCGTCACCTTCGAACGCGCGTGGCGCATCGCGTTGCTCACCAGGTTTTGCAACGCGCGGTGCAGAAAGCGCGGCTCGGCCTCGACCCAAGCGCCGTCGTTGTCCGCCGCTGACAGGCACAACCCGCGCTGCACCGTGACCTCGGCGCGCAACGGCGCCAGTTCCTCGATCACCTGATTGACCAGCGCATCAAGATCGATGCGTTGAAAGGTCAGCGCTGGCGAGCCCTGCTCCAGCCGCGCGTAGGTGAGCATTTCATCCACCAGCTTATCGAGGTCCTCGATGTCATGGTCCATGCCCTCGCGGTACTTTTCCAAAGCCTGCGGGGTGGTGGCCGAGCCGATCATCTCCAGCCCGAAACGCAGGCGCGCCACTGGCGTGCGCAGTTCATGGGACACCGCACGCACCAGTTCGCGCTGGATGGCCAGTAACTGCTGCAAGTGCTCGGCCATGCCGTTGAACGCCGCCGCCAGACGCCCGACCGAATCAGCGCCGCGGGCCGGCACACGGGTTTCCAGGCTGCCCTTGGCAATACGCGTGGCCGCCGCTTCCAGTCCACGCAAGCGCCGCTCAAGCTGACGCACCAGCAGATAAACAATCAGACCGATCAGGCTCAAGCCGAGAGCGGCGATCAGCACCAGCCATTGCGGCGGATACGGATTCATTTGATACAGCGGGCCGATCTCCAGCACCCACGGCGTGCCGACCATGCCGGCGAACACCCGGATCGAATCACCGCCCTTGCCCAGCGCCATGACCGTATCGCCTTCGGACACGCGACGGCTCTGGTCTTCGTCCATGTCGGCCTCGTTCACCGTGACCAGCCGCAAATCAAAGCCGAAGCCCTTCTCTTCCTTTAACTGCGCCAGTCGCTTGGGCTGCTCGCCGACCGGGAAACGCACCAGTTCATCGGCCAACAGGTAAATAGTCGCCCGCGCCAATTGCTCGCTGATCTGCTGCACGTCGCCGGTGAGCACCAGTTGTTCTTTATCGCTGACCATCTTGTAAACCCGCGCTGCGTGCGGGCCGGTCTGCTCCACCAACGCCTGACCGCGCTGCACCCGAGTGCGCTGGGACAGATCCAGACCGGTTTCGGAAAACCTCTTCAAGGCCAGCGGAATCCCCAGCAACCGCTCCCACACCAGCAGCGCCCGATGGCGCTCGGTCTCGTTCATCGGTTGCAGGTTGTCGGCCATCAGCGAAAACGTGCCGTGGGCCAGGCGCTCGCGGTACTGCTCGCTGCGCACCTGATTGAGCAGGTGCAACGCCAGCACGCCAAGCACCGCGACCAGAATCAGCGCTGCGCACATACCGCCGTAGATGCGCAGGAAGATCGAGTTCACAGCGCCAGATCCACGCAGGCTTCGGGGACGAACAAATAGCCTTTGCTGCGGATGGTCTTGATCAGGCGCGGGTGATCGGGGTCGTCGCCGATTTTCGGGCGGATGCGCGAGATGCGTACATCGATCGAACGGTCCTGGCCGTCGTAGCCGATACCGCGCAGCGCGGTGAAGATCTCTTCGCGGGAGAGGATCCGCCCGGCATTCGACACCAGCAGCCAGAGCAGATCGAACTCGGCGCTGGTCAGTTCGATGCCGCTGTCGCTGAGCCAGGCTTCGCGCAAGGCGTTGTCCACCACCAGCGGACCGAATTGCAGGCGACGGCTTTTTTCCGCGATCGGCTCGGCTGTGTCACTGCGTCGCAGCAACGCCTGGATCCGCGCCAGCAACAGCCGTGGCCGCACCGGCTTGCACACGTAATCGTCGGCACCGAGGTCGAGGCCCTGAATCTGGTCGGCATCGTCGGTGCGTGCGGTGAGCATCAGGATCGGCCCGTCGTAACGGTCACGCACCTTACGGCAGATGCTCAGGCCGTCTTCACCGGGCAGCATCAGGTCGAGGATCACCAGGTCCGGCTGCTCCTTGATGATCCGCGCCGCCGCCAGCGCGCCGTTGCCTTCGATCTCCACGCGCAATCCATTGACTTGCAGGTATTCGCGGGTGAGTTCGGCCAGACGCTGGTCGTCCTCGACTATCAATACCTGCCAGGCTTCTTGCTCCACCAGTGACCTCTGCTTGCTGTTTTATTAATAAGGCAGGAACGCATTGCCCCCTGCAGGAGCTGCCGCAGGCTGCGATCGTTTGACCTTGCTTTCTAAAATCAAAAGATCGCAGCCTTCGGCAGCGCCTACACAGGTGTGCGGTCGCCCGCAGATTCGGATCCTCCGGTCTTTTTGTCATCTTTGGGGAGGATAAGAATGGGTAAACACCGCTCGATTGTATAAACGGCGTACAGCCAGAACACAAGTCACCAAATGCGTTCGGACAAGGCGGTTTTTTGTGGTAGGGTTCGCGCCCTTAAAAATCCGCTGAAGCGTTTTTCCCGACTGAAAAACAGTGACAAACGGTCTAGCTCAGCAGGTTCGCGGCCTACACGGGAATTCCTGGTTTCTTACACAATTTACGCACAGGTTTATCCACAGCTAGTACGTTGCAAGCCCCCTCGAAACGCATTATCTTGTAGCACGGCGCAAGGAGAGACCCTACATATAGGGTTTTCCACTCAAACGCCCAACCACATTTCGGACCTGAAACTCAAGCGCTTTATTGCCAGTTTCCGGTTGAACCAAGCAAGTTTTTCAAAGCCCAAACCGCACTTGCGGATGGCGCCGTTTTTCAGGTTGGAAACGACCGGAACGGTACGGGTGTTGCAGTCAGTACTGTCACCCTGGAAGGAATCCGGCTCGAGCCCTGGCTCGCAGCCAAAAACTTCGGCAAGGATGCGGCGTCATTAGCCTTTTTCCTACTGGTCCGAAGTTGTTATGCCCGACGCCCGTCGGTTGTAGTGCTTCGGACCAGAACGGTGAGCACCATGATGGTGCTCAAACAAACATAGAGAATGTGGAGATCACCCCCCATGCAAACCGACACAACTCGCGAGAACCCGCAGGGCACCTTGCCGCAGGCCGCCGATTCGAATTCGGATCTGGCCGCCACCGCGCCTGGTCAACTGCGCGTGATCAAGCGTAATGGCACTGTCGTTCCTTACACCGATGACAAGATCACCGTCGCTATCACCAAAGCGTTTCTCGCAGTTGAAGGCGGCACCGCTGCCGCTTCGTCGCGAATCCACGACACCGTTGCCCGCCTGACCGAACAAGTCACCGCGACTTTCAAGCGTCGCATGCCTTCGGGCGGCACCATCCACATCGAAGAAATCCAGGACCAGGTCGAACTGGCCCTGATGCGTGCCGGTGAGCAGAAGGTCGCTCGCGACTACGTGATCTACCGTGACGCCCGTTCGAAAGAACGCGCCACCCGCACCACCACCGAAGAGCCGGTACAGGCGCATCCTTCGATCCGCATCACCCGCGCCGACGGTAGCCTTGCGCCGCTGGACATGGGCCGCCTGAACACCATCGTCACCGAAGCCTGCGAAGGCCTGGCTGAAGTCGACGGCGAGCTGATCCAGCGCGAAACCCTGAAAAACCTGTACGACGGCGTGGCCCTGAACGACGTCAACACCGCCCTGGTGATGACCGCGCGTACCCTGGTCGAGCGTGAGCCGAACTACTCGTTCGTAACCGCCCGCCTGCTGATGGACACCCTGCGTGCCGAAGGCCTGGGCTTCCTGGGTGTGGCCGAAAGCGCCACGCACCACGAGATGGCCGACCTGTACGCCAAAGCGCTACCGGCTTACATCGCCAAAGGTATCGAGTTCGAACTGCTGAACCCTGTGCTGGCCTCCTTCGACCTGGAAAAACTGGGCAAGGCGATCAACCACGAGCGCGATCAGCAATTCACCTACCTGGGCCTGCAGACCCTGTACGACCGTTACTTCATCCACAAGGATGGCGTGCGTTTCGAACTGCCGCAGATCTTCTTCATGCGTGTGGCCATGGGCCTGGCGATCGAAGAGAAGCAGAAAGAAGACCGTGCGATCGAGTTCTACAACCTGCTGTCGTCCTTCGACTACATGGCGTCGACTCCGACCCTGTTCAACGCCGGTACCCTGCGTCCACAGCTGTCGAGCTGCTACCTGACCACCGTTCCGGACGACCTGTCGGGCATCTACCACGCGATCCACGACAACGCCATGTTGTCCAAATTCGCCGGTGGCCTGGGCAACGACTGGACTCCTGTTCGTGCTCTGGGCTCGTACATCAAGGGCACCAACGGCAAGTCGCAAGGCGTGGTTCCGTTCCTGAAAGTGGTGAACGACACCGCCGTAGCCGTTAACCAGGGTGGCAAGCGCAAAGGCGCTGTGTGTGCCTACCTGGAAACCTGGCACATGGACATCGAAGAGTTCATCGAGCTGCGCAAGAACACCGGTGATGATCGTCGTCGTACCCACGACATGAACACTGCCAACTGGATCCCTGACCTGTTCATGAAGCGCGTCTTCGATGACGGCAAGTGGACCCTGTTCTCGCCATCCGAAGTGCCGGACCTGCACGACCTGACCGGTAAAGCCTTCGAAGAGCGCTACGAGTACTACGAAGCCCTGACCGAGTACCCGGGCAAGGTCAAGCTGTTCAAGACCATCCAGGCCAAAGACCTGTGGCGCAAAATGCTGTCCATGCTGTTCGAAACCGGCCACCCATGGCTGACCTTCAAGGACCCGTGCAACCTGCGCAGCCCGCAGCAGCACGTCGGCGTGGTCCACAGTTCGAACCTGTGCACCGAGATCACCTTGAACACCAACAAGGACGAGATCGCCGTTTGCAACCTGGGCTCGATCAACCTGCCGAACCACATCGTGGATGGCAAGCTGGACACCGCCAAGCTGCAACGCACCGTGAACACCGCTGTACGCATGCTCGATAACGTGATCGACATCAACTACTACTCGGTGCCGCAAGCGAAGAACTCCAACTTCAAGCACCGTCCGGTCGGTCTGGGCATCATGGGCTTCCAGGACGCTTTGTACCTGCAGCACATCCCTTACGGTTCCGACGCTGCCGTCGAGTTCGCCGACAAGTCGATGGAAGCGGTCAGCTACTACGCGATCCAGGCCTCCTGCGACCTGGCCGACGAGCGCGGCTCGTACGAGACGTTCCAGGGTTCGCTGTGGTCCAAAGGCATCCTGCCGCTGGATTCGCAACAGATCCTGATCGAGGCTCGCGGCCAGAAGTACATCGACGTTGACCTGAACGAAACCCTGGACTGGGCACCGGTTCGCGCCCGTGTACAGAAAGGCATTCGTAACTCCAACATCATGGCCATCGCACCGACCGCGACCATCGCCAACATCACCGGCGTCTCGCAGTCGATCGAACCGACCTACCAGAACCTGTATGTGAAATCGAACCTGTCGGGCGAATTCACCGTGATCAACCCGTACCTGGTTCGCGACCTCAAGGCTCGCGGTCTGTGGGACTCGGTCATGATCAACGACCTGAAGTACTACGACGGTTCGGTTCAGCAGATCGAGCGCATCCCGCAAGAACTCAAAGAGCTCTACGCGACCGCGTTCGAAGTGGACACCAAGTGGATCGTTGACGCCGCCAGCCGTCGTCAGAAGTGGATCGACCAGGCCCAGTCGCTGAACCTGTACATCGCCGGCGCCTCGGGCAAGAAGCTCGACGTGACCTACCGCATGGCCTGGTACCGTGGTCTGAAAACCACCTACTACCTCCGTGCCCTGGCCGCGACCAGCACCGAGAAGTCGACCATCAACACCGGCAAGCTGAACGCTGTTTCCAGCGGCGGCAACCACGGCGACGATTCGGTGCTGGCAGCTCCTGCCGGCCCGGCTCCAGTGCCAAAGGCTTGCGCGATCGACGAGCCGGATTGCGAAGCTTGCCAATAAGCTGAGCTGAATCAGGCGTTGCGAGACGCCTGATACTCTCCGGGCAAAAGAAACCCCCGACAGACTTCTGGTTTGTCGGGGGTTTTCTTTTGCCTGCAAAACACCAAAGCTCTAACGAACAGGTTTTAGCAGACACAAAAAAGGCCCCTTCAAAGAAGGAGCCTCTTGTCAGTGCTTACCGGCGGCAGCCGCCGTTATTGTAAGGACCGGCAACACGAACCCAGCCGCTGGCCTGCGGAACATTGCTGCACATAGTGCGGCCAGTCGAAGCCGACTCATAAAGCCACCAGGAAGCTGGCGCAGCCTGAACAACGACAGCACCCAGCAGCAAACTTGCGGCCAAAGTCAGACCAAAACCCATACGCAGCGACATAACGATCTCCATTTCAAATAAACATCCCAAGTTGCCGTCGGCACAATGAACGCTTAGCGTTCATCATCTTCTCGATTCAACCAGAGCGTGCAATATAAGTACTGCAAGCGAGTACCCAATCAATCATCAAGAGCCTTGACGAAAGAGCGCGCACCTTACGTTACGAAACAACTAAAAACAATAAATAAAACCTGGAAAGAACCGGCTATTTATTAATTAAATAGAAAAGAAAAAAATAACAAACAAGCAAAACCCTACAAGATTAATTGCATACCAATACAATGACCTACATCAATAAAACCCACTAAATCAATTCAGAGACGCAGCACAATCTTCCTTAATCACTGACAAGCTTCAAATCCTTTAACGTCTGTGTGCGCAATAAGCTATTGCGCGAAGCCCCCACCCAGTGCCAGATACAACCCCATTCGCGCCTGTAGTCGCTCGAAGCGATTCTGTGCCAGCGAAATTTGCGCGGCACGCCGGCTCTCTTGCAGATCCAGCCACTCCTTGATACCCGTCTGCCCGCTGCGATAGCGGATCTCCGCCAACTCTTCTGCTTTCAGTGCGGCGGCCAGTGCCTGCTCACGACGCACACCCTGCTGGGTAAACTGCACTTGTGCTGACAACGCATTTTCAACTTCCGATAGCGCGATATAAAGCCCTTGGCGGAACTCAATGATCGCCGCCTCGTAGTCAACGGCGGATATTCCAACTGTATATTTGCGAACATTCCACTGCACAAACGGCAGGTTTATACCGACCCCCAACAGACCGACTGGATTATTGAGCACTTGGCTCAACTCCCGACTACCGCCTGTTGTCAGACTGCCCGTCAGCGTAAACGTGGGATAGAAACTGGCTCGCGTTGCGTCATAGTTCGACAATGCCTGACGCAATCGCCACTCAGCCGCCTGCAGATCCGGACGGCGGCCAACCAGATCGGCGGGCAAGCCTGCCGGGACACTCGCCAATGTTACCGAAGGCAGTTGTTCCAGCTCTGTAAAGCGGTGCTCGGGTGCCTGATCGAAAACAATCGCCAGTGCGTTGCGCGCTGCTTCAAGTTGCTGCTGATAATCGCTGAGTACCGCACGTTGCGTAGCCAGCACCTGCTCGGCTTGTGCCTCTTCGAGCCCAGTCGCCGCGCCAGCCAGACGCTGGGACTGCACCAGCTGCAACGTCCGTTCGGCGTACCGGATACTGTCCCGGGCTGACTGGACCAGTTCGTTGAACAGGCCGATTTGCCAATACAGGCGCGCCGTGGTGCCGACCAGGCTCAATGCACTGGCGCGCCGATCAAAGTCAGTCGCCACTAACGCCCACTGCGCAGCATCGCGCGTACTCGCCAGCCGCCCCCACAAGTCGATTTCGTAACGCATCGACGAGGTCGTGGAGAACCGGCGCAGGGTTGAACCGTCACGACGCAGGTTCCTGCTCCAATCCGCCCCGGTACCCACGTCCAGATCGGGCGTCACAGTGGTGCCGGTGAGCCCTGCCTGAAGCGCTGCCCGGCGCACTCTGAGGGCAGCCACAGCGAGATCGTTGTTACGCATCAGGGCGTCGTCGACCAACGCATTCAGACGCGGATCACCAAATGTTTCCCACCATCGCTGCCCCGCACTTAACGAGCGATCGGGCGCCGTGTCACCCAACCAGAAGGCCGGTGCGTGCACCTCGGGTTGACGGTACTCGCTGTGCAGCAGAGCGCCACATCCACTCAAGCACAAAGGCAGCAGCAACGCCCAAGTCCACTTGCCATTCATGCACTTCATTCTCGGGACAACGCCTGAATGGGATCAAGCCGGGCGGCATTGCGCGCCGGGATATAACCGAACAACACGCCGACCAGAAGCGAACACAAACAGGCTGAAATCATTGCCAACGCCGTGAACTCCATGACGATCATCTGCACGAAGTAGCCAAACACCTGGCTGACCAGCAACGACAACAGGACGCCCAGTAAGCCACCCAACAGACAGACCAACACTGCCTCGATCAGGAATTGCTGCAAGATGTCTGCACGTCGAGCGCCGACGGCCATGCGGATACCAATCTCCCGGGTACGCTCAGTGACCGATACCAGCATGATATTCATCACCCCGATACCACCGACCAAGAGTGAAATGAACGCCACGGCAGAGATCAGCAGCGTCAGGGTATCCGTGGTTTTCTGCACGATTTTCAGGATGCTGTCGCTGGAACTGAGGAAAAAATCTGCGCGCCCATGACGTGCCACCAACAATGTTTGCAGCGCTTGCTCTGCTGCAGCGCTGACCACCTGGTCCTTGAGTCGAACTTTGATCGAATTGAAATGGCTCTGCCCCAACAAGCGCCCCATCACCGTTGTATAAGGCAAATAGACTTGCAGGCTCGGCCCTGAAAAACCGTCATCGCGACTTTCCATGACTCCCACCACCGTGCAAGGCAGGCCGCCTACCAGGATCACTTTGCCCAGCGGTTGCTCCCAGTCCTTGAACAGCCGCTGTCGAGTATTGTGGTCAATGATCAAGGTCTGACCGCGGCGTACCACATCGCTGGCACTGAACACCGCACCCGTGCTCATGCGCACACCCATCACCTGGAAGTAATCGTTGCCGACACCATTGACGGTGGCACTGACATGCAGATTGCGATAGCGAATCGTTCGGCTGCCATTGACCATCGCCGAGACGCTGTCGACCCAGGACTGCCCCTGGATGATCCGCAAATCCACAGGTTGCAAAGTCCGGATCGAGGCGGCCTGCTCATCTCCCCAGTCCTTGCCGGGATAAACATCGATGGTATTGGTGCCCATGGCGCTGATATCGCGCAGGACTCGAGTCTGCGCCCCCTGCCCCAGCGCAACCACTGACACCACCGAGGCGATGCCGATGATGATCCCCAGCATCGTCAGCAATGTCCGCATGCGATGGCTGCGCAGGGAAACCCAGGCCATCTTGAAAGCCTCGCTGAAGCGACGCCAATGCACCGCCGCCGCGTCGCGCTTCTGGTCTTGCGTGCTTTCATCAGCCTCGGTGACCTGCGCCGCCAGCACTTTTCGGCTGGCATTCAATTGATCCGCGACGATCTCGCCGTCATGAATCTCGATGATCCGGTCAGCGTGCTGCGCCACCTGCAAGTCATGGGTCACGATAATAATGGTATGGCCACTACGGTGCAGTTCCCGCAGGATGGCCATCACCTCTTCGCCACTGCGTGAATCCAGCGAGCCAGTGGGTTCGTCAGCCAGGATCACCGCGCCACCATTGATCAGCGCCCGGGCAATGCTGACCCGCTGCTGCTGACCACCGGAAAGCTGCCCCGGCCGATGCTGCATGCGCTGCCCCAGCCCCAGGCGCTGCAACAGTGCCCTGGCCTTTTGCTGGTGCTGGATAAACGGCTGGTCGGCGTAAATGGCCGGCACCTGAACGTTGGCCTCGGCACTCAAATGCGACAGCAAATGAAAGCGCTGGAAAATGAACCCGAAATGCTCACGACGCAATGTCGCCAGCTCATCGCTGCTCATACCAGCCATGTCGACACCGTTGATACAGTAGCGACCGGCAGAGGGACGATCCAGGCAGCCGAGGATATTCATCAGGCTGGATTTTCCGGAGCCGGACGGCCCGATAATCGCCACCATTTCACCAGCGGCAATGGTCAGATTCACGTCGCGCAGCACATGAGTCCTGGCCTCGCCATCGGCGAACCAGCGCTGCACGCCCTCAAGGGTTAGCAACTGCGTAACCGGCAGAGTCTCTTGCGCGGGTTTTGGTGTCACGCCGCGAAGATCATTGGCACTGCTCATTGAGCCTCCGGCTCTTCGCCGAGGACAACTTCGTCATGCTCCTTGAGACCGTCCAACACCTGAACGTTAAGGTCATTGCGCAAACCGGTCTTGACCAGCACCGTCTGCAACTGACCATCAACCAGTCGACGCACTTCATAGCGGCCATCAGCGATGCGTTTGCCCAACGCGGCCACCGACACCGTTGTGGCTTTTTGCGCCGAATCGAGCAGCACGCTGACCTGCGCCGTCATTGAAGTGCGTAACGAACGGTCGGCATTGGGCACGTCAAACAGCGCGTTGTAATACACCGCTGCGTCGGCACCACCAGCGTTGGAGCCACCGCCACCCTGCATTGGGTCCTGCCGGGCAATGGACTCTGGTGCCGGCTCTACCGCCCGAATATGACTTTCAAAGCGCCGATCCGGATCGCCCAGGATAGTGAAGGACACCGCCTGGCCCGGCCTGACTCGAACTACATCAGCTTCAGATATCCGCGCCTCGACCGTCATCCGGTCCAGCCGGGCCAGGATCAGCAAGGTCGGGACACTCTGCGCGGAAACGACGGTCTGCCCCTGCTTCGTCACCACGGCAATGACTTCTCCGTCCATCGGTGCACTGATACGCGTATAGCCAAGGTTGACTTCGGCAATCCTGATTTCTATCTCCGCCTGGGAAATCTGCGCGGCCAGGGAGGCCAGTTCGGCGCGTGAGCTTTGCAATTGCGCTTCGGCAATTTCCAGATCGGCCCGCGACCCAGCCTCACTGGCAACCAGACTTTGCTTGCGACGGAAATCAAGTTCGTATTGGCGAATCATCGCCTGACGGGCTTTATATTGTGCCCGGACACTGAGCAATGCTGCCCGCGACTTGAGCAGCTCGTTCTGTGGCAACAGCGGGTCGATCTCGGCCAGTAGCTGCCCCTGGTGCACGGTATCGCCCAACCCGGCCTTCAGACTCTGGAGTTGCCCGTTGACCTGTGCGCCAACACTGACTTGCTGGAAGGGCTTGACCGTACCGCTGGCCAATACCGTTTCTTCCAGATCTTCGACGGTGACGGTCGTGGTCAGATATTTCCTTGGCGTGGCGCCCCAGCCCTGCCCCCACATAAACCAGACCAGCAATGCAATAACGAACAGCGTCCCGAACACGATTCGAGAGCGAGAGAAAAAAACCATGGAGTGATCGTTACATCCCTGTCTGTGGTTGGGCAAACCGTTCATTGGCGCCCGAGTATTGCCTGAGCAAGCGCATGTATACGCCCGCACAAATACGATTGCCGCAGACGACTGGCCCCGGCGCGCGCATTAAACAAGAAAGCCCCTCAAAGAGGGGCTTTCCTTTACAGCTTTTTACAAAACATCGATATCAGGTCATCTGAATGATGGTCTGCATGATGGTGCTCTGAGTCGAAATGGTCTTGGCGTTCGCCTGATAGTTGCTCTGGCCCTTGATCAGGTCCACCAGCTCGTTGGTCAGGTTAACGTTGGACTCTTCCAGCGAGTTGGACTGGATTGAACCCAGTGTGCCGGTTTCCGGAGCGTCATAACCCGGGATACCCGAGGCGAACGTTTCCTTCCAGCTGGTGCCGCCGATCGCTTGCAAGCCTTGCTCGTTAGTGAAGCTGGCCAGCGCAACCTGGCCGATGGCCTTGTTCTGGTTGTTGCTGAAGTTGGCAAACAGGGTACCGGTACCGTCGATGGTCAGGTTGGTGATCTGGCCAGTAGCGTAACCGTCCTGGGTCGGAATCGAACGGGCGGTGTCGGCGTTGTACTGGGTAGTCTGCGCCATCGAAATGGTGATGCCGGCCGGGTTCGCGGCGGCACCGTTGGGCTTGAAGGTACCGTTGACCACGTTACCCGGAACCCAGCCAGTCAGCTTCAAGTCGCTGCTGATCACCGGACCAGGCAGGGTGCTGACCTGAGTCAGCTTGCCAGCGGAGTCAAACGTCATGGTAGAAGGTGTCGGCGCGGTGACCTTCGGATCGCTACCGGTAGCATCCGGGTTACGTCCGTCTACCAGGGTGTAGACTTTCCAGGTGTTGGCACCGGTCTTGACCACATACTGATCCATCGGGTGCATGTTGCCCTGGCTGTCATAGATCGGCGTGCTGAACGATTTGGTGTAGGTCGCGAGGTTGGTCGGGTCAAACTTGCCGGCCGCCACCGTATCGTCGATCACTGGAGCGGTCGAGTTCAGGTTGATAGTCGATGTCACCAGCGAGGTGGACTTTGGCGCCAGGTTCGAGGTGTCGATCTTCAGGTCGGTCAGTACGCCGTTGATGACCTTGCCGTTGGCATCCACACCGTAACCTTGCAGACGCGAGGTGTAGTCGGTGTTGGTGATATAACCTTGGTCGTCGACTTTGAACGTACCGGCCCGGGTGTAGGAGATCGAGCCGTTGTTGCTCATGGTGAAGAAACCCGAGCCGTTGATGCCCATGTCCAGCACGTTACCGGTGTTGTTGATGTCACCTTGAGTGAACTGCTGGGACACGTTGGCCAGACGCACACCGTTACCGATGACCTTGCTGCCGGTACCCAGGCGCGTCGCCGAGTAGACGTCTGCGAATTCTGCACGGGACGATTTGAAACCGGCGGTCGCGACGTTGGCGATGTTGTTACCGGTCACGTCCAGTTGTTTGTTGGCTGCATAGAGACCGCTAAGGCCGATATTGAAAGACATATTCCACTCCTTTGTGCCGGTTAGTCGGCTCTATATACCAATGGTTTGTACTTTGGACAGGGCGACGGTGCCCTTGCCGGACAGGTTGAGCATCAGCTCGCCACCGGTCTGGCTGATGGTCACGCTGGTGACGGTGGCCGGCAGGTAGGTCGCCATATCGGTCGAGGTACCATTGATCGATGCGTTGGCCTTGACGGTATAGGTACCGGTCTTGACCAGATTGCCGTCCTTGTCCTTGCCGTCCCAGGTGAAGCTCGCGCTGCCTGCGGCGCGGCTGCCCAGATCGAGGGTGCGAACCACCGCGCCGCTGCTGTCGGTGATGCTGACGGTGCCGCCGGCAATCGACGACGGAACGGTGACCGAACCGGTCATGCCTTTGCTCGGATCGTCGAGCTGAACCGAGTTGGTCTGCACGATCACGTTGCGGCCCACCAGCGACGACGCCTGCAGGGCTTGCGACGAGTTGTAGTTGCCGGCCAGCGAGCTGACGGTGCTGTTGAGGGTGGTAATGCCCTCGAGGCTGCTGAACTGCGCCAACTGCGCAACGAAGGCGCTGTTGTCCTGCGGATCAAGCGGGTTCTGGTTCTTCAGCTGGGTGACCAGCAATTGCAGGAACGCATCCTTGCCCAATGCCTGGCCGCCGGTGGCGCTGTTGGTGGCCGAAGCAATGCCACCGGTGGTCGAACTGGTCTTTTTCGACGAGTTCGCCAGGATGTCATTCATGCTCAGGCTGCTGGTGGTATCGGTAACGCTCATGGCAGTCGCCCCTTATTACTGACCGAGGGTCAGCACCTTCTGCATCATGGTCTTGGCGGTG
Organism: Pseudomonas sp. 86_A; assembly: GCF_017491705.1. Classification (NCBI taxonomy): domain Bacteria; kingdom Pseudomonadati; phylum Pseudomonadota; class Gammaproteobacteria; order Pseudomonadales; family Pseudomonadaceae; genus Pseudomonas; species Pseudomonas sp. 86_A. The sequence continues at coordinate 60,134 of NZ_JAFGYS010000018.1, forward strand.
TTCATCATTTCGGCGTTGGTCTGGAACGAACGGCTCGCGGAGATCATGTCAGCCATTTCTTCCACCACGTTGACGTTCGGGTAGTAGACGTAGCCCTTGGCATCGGCCGCCGGATGGTTCGGCTCGTAACGCGCTTCGAGGTTGCTCTGGTCTTCGACCACACCGAGTACCTGCACGCCCTGGCCTGCGGCGTCCTGGCTCTGGAACAGCGAGTTGCTGCCGCTGTTCTGGCCGCCCTGGAACATGGTGGCGAACACCGGGTGACGGGCACGGTAGGTCTGGTCGATGCTCGACGAGACGGTTTCGGCGTTGGCGATGTTCGAAGCCACGGTGTTCAGACGCGTGGTTTGTGCGCTCATGCCGCTGCCGGCAATGTTGAAAACGCTGGACAGGGACATGGATTACTCTCCGCGCAGGGCTGACACCAGCCCTTTGAATTTGCTGTTGAGCAGGGTGAAGCTGGCCTGGAAGCCGACCGCGTTTTCCGCGTAGTTCGACTGCTCAAGCTGAGCATCAACGGTGTTCTGGTCGATCGAAGGCTGCATCGGCGTGCGATACATCAGCGACTCGTCGCCATTGCCCAGGCCTTCAGCTTCGATGTGACGGCTGTTGGTCATGTTCAGGGCGATGGTGCCGTTGGCGTTCTTCTGGGTCTGTGCTTCAAGCACTTTGGAGAAGTCCAGATCCCGAGCCTTGTAGTTCGGGGTATCGGCGTTGGCGATGTTGTTGGCCAGCACTTCGGCACGCTGAGCGCGGAAGCCCAATGCCTTTTCGTGAATGCCGAGCGCTTTATCGAAGCTGATGCTCATGTCGGGAACCTTCGGGTGACCGGTTTTTCGTACCTGAGCTTTAGCAAGCGTCGTGCCAAACAGAAAAACCCACGTAAACCGTGGCTTTGCGGGGAGTCGGCAAAGCGGCAATGCCAGAAAAGCGGCAACCGGTTTCCGCCAACTGCCGCTTTTCTGCCGCTTGCCGTCCATCTCATACACACCACGGTCCCCTGTAGGAGTGAGCCTGCTCGCGATAGCGGTGTGTCAGGCACCGATGATGTTGGACGTGCTACCGCTATCGCGAGCAGGCTCACTCCTACAGGGGTCTTGTGGTGTCAGGGAGAATTTCTACAGACATAAAAAAACGGGAGGCCTTTGCGGGCCTCCCGTTTTTTTATGTTGCCGATGCAATCATTTCGCCTGGTAAATGATCCCCGGGCTGCACTGGACCATCTGGTAATGATCCGGCAAACCGTTCAGCGCTTCGGAAGCGCCAAGGAACAGATACCCGCCCGGCTTCAGCGTGCTGTGAATGCGCAACAGGATGTCTTTCTTCACCTCGGCGGAGAAGTAGATCAACACGTTGCGGCAGAACACGATGTCGAACTTGCCCAGGCTCGCGTAGCTGTCGAGCAGGTTGAACGAACGGAATTCCACCCGGTTCTTGATCGGCGCCTTGATCACCCAGCGGCCCGGCCCTTTCGGGTCGAAATAACGCTGTAGACGGTCGGGGGACAAACCGCGTCCGATCGCCAGGCTGTCGTATTCGCCGGTCTTGCAGTTGTTCAGCATGCTGCCGGACAGGTCGGTGGCAACGATCTGCACGCCCATCTTCAACTGGCCGAGGTTACTGCGCTCGAACTCATCGATCGACATCGACAGCGAATACGGTTCCTGACCCGATGAGCACGCCGCCGACCAGATCCGCAGACGCTGGTTGGGACTGGCCTTGATCGCTTCGGGCAGTACCTTGTTCTTCAAGACTTCAAACGGATAGGTGTCACGAAACCACAGGGTTTCGTTGGTCGTCATGGCATCGACCACCTGCTCGCGCAAACCGCTGCGCGGCTGGGTCTGGATGCGCTGTACCAGCTCACCCAGGGACTTGATGCCTTGCTGCTCCATCAGTTTGTTGAGACGGCTCGAGACCAGGTACTGCTTGTTTTCACCGAGCAAAATGCCACAGGCTTTTTCCAGGAAGACCCGGAACTGTTCGAAATCCAAATTACCCGTAGACAATGATGCCGCCTCTTAAATCGTGTTGACCGCCAGGGGCAAAAGGCCCCTAGCTGATATCTGCTGCTTTGATCCGGTCGACTACCCGGGATGCCAGGTCATCAGGACGGAATTTGGCCAGGAAGTCATCGGCACCGACTTTCTTGACCATCGCCTGATTGAATACCCCCGACAACGAAGTATGCAGGATGATATGAAGCTTTTGCATGCGAGGGTCGCTGCGGATCTCCGCCGTCAGGGTGTACCCGTCCATCTCCGGCATCTCGATGTCGGAAATCATCATCAGGAACTCTTCTTCCGGCTTCTTGCCCTCATCGACCAGCTTGCGCAGGTAATCCAGCGCCTGCCTGCCATCGTTCAGCGCCACTACCTCGACACCGACCGTCTGCAGGCAACGCGTGACCTGCTTGCGCGCCACCGACGAGTCATCGACCGTCAGCACTCGCAGCGACAACGCTTTGCTCTGGGTCTCGACATCGACCACCCCCACCGAAATCGCTTCCGGCGTCGGCGCCACTTCTGCCAGCACCTTCTCGACGTCGATGATTTCGACTAACTGATTGTCGACTCGAGTCACAGCGGTCAGGTAGTGATCGCGCCCCGTGCCCTTGGGCGGCGGATGGATCTCTTCCCAGTTCATGTTGACGATGCGCTCCACCGAGCGGACCAGGAAACCCTGGGTCTTGGTGTTGTACTCCGTGATGATCACGAACGGATTTTTCTTGTCTTTCAACGCCCCGGAACCGGTCGCCATTGCCAGATCAAGGATCGGAATGGTCGCCCCCCGAATATTCGCCACCCCGCACACGACAGGACTGGACTTGGGCATCAACGTCAGCGACGGGCATTGCAGCACTTCCCGCACTTTGAACACGTTGATTCCGTAGAGCTGCTGACCGTCGAGACGGAACAACAACAGCTCCAGGCGATTCTGCCCTACCAGTTGCGTGCGCTGGTTCACCGAATCCATTACACCAGCCATGCCCAGACTCCTACACCAACGCCAAGTGTTGTTGCGACGCACATTCATTGCTAAACGGCACGGCGCTTGCTTTTTAACTCGTATGAACGCTCAAACGACATTTTTCCGACGCCTGACCTCCCGCACCCGCAAAGCGCTGTGCGCGACGTCTGCCGTCTGCTTGTTTTTCGCTGGCAGCCCTGCCGGTGCTGATACGGTTACCTTGCCTGACATGCTTATCGGCGTCACTCAGGGCTTTCTTGAGTTCACCGTAGAAGACTATCTGGCTACCAGTCAAACGGAAGGCCGCTACGAAATCGAGGTCAACCAGCTCGACCCGCGTATGCGCATGCCAATGTGCGACAAGGAATTGACAGCGTCACTGGAGAGTCCGGCACGTCCGCTGGGCCGGGTAACGGTCAAGGTTCGCTGCGAGGGAAGCTCGCCGTGGACGGTGTTCGTGCCCGCTCAAGTCCGCCTGTTTCGCGAGATTGTCACCACCACCCGACCGCTCAAACGCGCCGGTATTATCGAGCCGCAGGACGTGACCTTGCGTGAACGCGACGTCAGTCAGATCAATCAGGGTTTTTTGACGTCGGTGGATGACGCCATCGGGCAGAAATTAACCCGACCAACGGTCGCCGATCAGGTGATTACCCTGGTGCATCTGGAACAGGCCGAAGTGGTGCGCAAGGGTGATCAGGTGGTCATCATCGCCCGCAGTGGCACGCTCGCCGTGCGCATGCCCGGGGAAGCCCTGGCCAATGGCGGTCTGAAAGAACAGATTCGGGTGAAAAACCTCAATTCCAACCGGGTCATCAAGGCGCAGGTCATCGCGCCGGGCCAAGTGGAAGTGGCCATGTAAAACATGCTCGCAGAAAACTGGCGCCAGCCCCGCCCCTTCCCTAAACTGTGCCGCAGCAGGACACGCTTCGGCACATGCAGCTCATTGCAAAGTGAGCCTAAAGTTTTCCAGGGAATGGCCGAGAACATGGCAAGCGTCCAAATTCCCAGAGGTTTTTAACATGGTCATCGATTTCAGCCGTTTGAACAGCTCCTCGTCACTTACGGGCAGTACACGTACCAGCAACGCCAAGGAATCCGCCGAAACCGGTACCTCCGCGCCGCTGAATACCCCGGCCGAAACGGCCAGTACCGCAAAAAGCGGGGAATCGGTACACCTCAGCAATGAGGCTCAACAGTTGCAGAAGGTCACTGACAAGCTGCGCGATCAGCCTGCCGTCGACAAAGCCCGCGTGGCCGAGTTGAAAGCAGCGATTGCCGATGGCAGCTATAAAGTCGACAGCAACCGTGTAGCCAGCAAACTGCTCAACTTCGAAGCCCAGCGCTAGGCTTTCGCCGGCGCCAGGCTTTTGGACGCTTAGAACCCAAGGCCAGCCATGCACGACACTAATTTATTGCAACTGATCACCGACGACTTTGCTCCAGCTCAACAATTGCTGGAGTTACTGCAAACCGAGTCCCTCGCGTTGCACGGTCGCGACATGCCCTTGCTGGAAGAAATTCTGGCGCACAAGCAGGCATTGATCATTCTGCTAGAACAGCATGGCCGCAAGCGCAGTGAAATCCTCGCCAGTCTCAACCTGCCGACCGATCGTTCAGGTCTTGAGCAATTGGCTGGCCAATCGAGCATTGGCGAGCAGTTGCTGACGCAAGGCGACGCATTGACCGATCTGATCGCTCAATGCCAGGCGGCCAACCTCAAGAATGGCCAGTCGATACAGATCCAGCAGGCCGCCACGGCCAATCAACTGAAGATCCTCACTGGCGGTGAGGCTCCAGCGCTGTATAACGCCAGCGGTACATTTGCCAAACCCGCCACACCGCGTCCGCTCAGCCAGGCGTGAGCCATTCGATGTGCCTGCACTATCAACCCGCGAAACATGCTGGCAAAATGCTGGCTAGTCGTAGTCAAATTTTGTCTGGAGATTGAGAAAACGTGCCAAACGCCCTAAGCGCGGATGATAGTCCGCAGCCACCAAAGGTGCTGACCACGCCCCTGGAAATCTCCAGCAACCTGCGCCAGCTGCAAGAAAGCCACGATCCACTGATCATCACGTTCCATGAGCGCAGCCAGCGTTTTCAGAGCTACCTGATCAAGGTCGACCGCGAAACCGCGACCATCGCCCTGGATGAAATGATCCCGCGCGATGGCGAGCGCTTCCTGCTGGCGGGCGAACCGTTCAAGGTTGAAGGTTTCCACGAAGGCGTGCGCATCGCCTGGGAATGCACCGGCACGTTGAACATTGAAGAATCCGCGGGCGATCGCTTTTACACCGGCGAGCTGCCGACCGAAGTGGTTTACCACCAGCGCCGCAACGCCTTCCGCGCGGCACTGAAACTGACTGATCTGGTCAGCGTTGAACTGGGCGGCGAAAAACTCAAGGCGCCGATCAACGGCAAACTGCTGGATATTTCCGCCACCGGGTGCAAGCTGCGCTTCGAAGGCGACATCACCGACCGCCTGCAACTGGGCCAGGTCTATGACCGCCTGATCGCCGCCCCGCTGTTCGGCAACCAGCCGACTTCGGTCGAACTGCGTTACCTGCACTTCGAAGAAAAGCTCAACATCACCTTCGCCGGCCTGCGCTTCCACAACATCAGTGGCCAGGCTGCACGCAACGTCGAGCGCTTCGTCTATCAGTTGCAGCGTGAAGCACGTCGCTTCGATAAAGACGATCTCTGAGTCGAACGCACACAGAAAAAGGGCAGTCCTTGCGGGACTGCCCTTTTTTATTGGCAAATAATTCGGCAGCGGTGAGCCCCTTGTGGCGAGGGAGCTTGCTCCCGCTGGGCCGCGAAGCGCCCCGCACCTATGGGCCTGCTGCGCAGTCCAGCGGGAGCAAGCTCCCTCGCCACGGTTACAGCGTCACCGGGTCAGGGCCTGGCACCACTGATGTCCGGCGTCGGTTTATCGTCCCCATCAGCCGGATCAGTTTCCGCCGCTGCCTCAGGCTGCACTTCGGGCTCTGGTTCCGGCTCCGGCTCCGGCTCCGGCGTAACCGTATTCTGCATTTGTTCCTGCACCACCTGCTCATCCACCCGCGGGTCGAGAGCGGCCACCAGCGGCGAGCTGGACATGCTGTCCGGCATTGCCACGTGATGCAGCGGCGCGTCGTCGACCTGATGCAGATTGGTCACCGCTTTCGGACGAATGCGCCACACCAGCACCAGCGCAAAGAAGCTGAAGAACGCGTACAGGCTCTGGCTACCGAACAGCTTCATCAGTACACCTGCCAGCAGCGGCCCGATACTCGCGCCGACCCCGTAGGTCACCAACAGCATCGCCGTCAGTGATACCCGGCGATCGCCTTCGACGTGGTCGTTGGAGAACGCCACCGCCAGCGGATACAGACAGAACTGCACCAGCGAACAAAGGAAGCCGACCACAAACAGCACTTCCAGCGGCACCTGCGGCAGGATCGCCAATGGCAACGCCGCCACCGCGAGGAACCCGGCAAAGCAGCGAATCAGCAGCGCCCGGTCATAACGGTCGGACAACCAGCCCAACGGCCACTGCACCAGCAGTCCGGCAAAAATGCAGCTACCCATGAACAGACCGACCTGCTCGGTCGACAGCCCCTGCTGCGAGGCGTACAACGGCGCCAGACCGTAGAACGAACCGATGATCAGACCGGCACCGAGCACCGTGCTCAACGACTGTGGCACGCGCTTGATAAAGAAGCGTGGCTCCATCGGTGCCGGATGCAGCGGTGCCGGGTGGATCCGCCGGGTCAGTGCCACCGGCACCAGACACAGGGCGAAACACAGGGCGACCAGCATCAGCAGTTCCAGGCCGAGGCCCGGGTGCATGACCAGAATCAGCTGACCGAGCACCAGCCCCAGATATGAAGCGATCATGTAGCCGCTGAACACCAGCCCGCGCTGGTTGGCGTCGGCCTGCTCGTTGAGCCAGCTCTCGATCACCATGTATTGGCACATCATGCCCAGACCGACAATGGTCCGCAGCACCAGCCACGCCGGCAGCCAGTCGACCAGGCCATGCCCGAGCACCGCCGCCCCGACGATCCCGGCACACGCCGAATACGCCCGGATATGCCCGACCCGGGCGATCAAGCGGTGCCCGATCTTGCCGCCCAGCACCAGGCCGAAATAGTTGGCCGCCATCAGCGCACCGACCCACAGTCCATCGACATGGTCAGCGGCCAGGCGCAATGCCAGATAAGTCGATAGAAGGCCCGAGCCGATCAACATCATCAGCGAGGCGAAATACAGCGCTCGAAAGGATTTCCAGATTTGGCGCATCGGCGTTCCGAGCGGCTCCTTGCAGTGAGTATCGGGCTATCCAAACGATAGCCCGACGGCGACAGTTAGTCAGGCCTGGGCTGCTAGAACACGCCGTTCCCAGGGAGTGATTTCATCAAAGAAGCTGGTCAACTCCATGGTCTTCGAAGCGATGTAGCCTTCGATGAACTCCTGTCCGAACAGTTCCCTGGCCAATTGGCTACGTTTCAGACGCTCGAGGGCGGCATGCAAGGTACACGGCAGCGAAAGATTGTCCGGCACTTCGAATTCGCCCTGAATCGGCGCGCTCGGTTCCAGCTCATGCTCGATCCCATGCAAGCCGGCGGCCAGGCTCGCGGCAATCGCCAGATAGGGGTTGGCGTCGGCGCCAGGCAAACGGTTTTCCACGCGACGAGCCACCGGCGAACTGGCCGGAATTCGCAGTCCTGCAGCGCGATTGTCGTGGGACCAGCAGGCATTGTTCGGCGAAGCATACGGGTGACACAGTCGCTGATAGGAGTTCACGTTCGGCGCAAACAATGCAGTGAAGTCAGCCATGCCCGCCTGCTGTCCGCCGATGAAGTGGCGAAACATTGCCGTCGGCTGGCCATGGTCGTCGCTGAACACATTCTGGCCGGTGGCGATGTCGACGATGCTCTGGTGAATGTGCATCGAACTGCCCGGCGTGTGCGCCAGCGGCTTGGCCATGCACACCACGCTCAGGCCGTGCTTGAGTGCGACTTCCTTGAGCAGGTGCTTGAACAGGAACGTCTGATCGGCCAGCAACAGCGGATCACCGTGCAGCAGGTTGATCTCGAACTGGCTGACGCCCATCTCGTGCATGAAGGTATCGCGCGGCAAACCGAGCGCCGCCATGCATTTATAGACTTCGCTGAAGAACGGCCGCAGACCGTTATTGGAACTGACGCTGAATGCCGCCTGCCCGTCCTCGCGACGTCCGTCGAGGCCGACTGGCGGACGGAACGGTTGCGTCGGATCGGTATTCGGCGCGAAGACAAAGAATTCCAGCTCGGTCGCCACCACCGGGGCCAGACCGCGCGCGGCGTAGCGGGCGATGACGTTCTTGAGCTGACCACGGGTCGACAGGTTGGAGCTTTCGCCGCTCAGCTCGTCGGCATCGCAAATGGCCAGGGCACGCGGCTCGTCGCTCCATGGCAGGGGGTGAATCATGCTCGGCTCGGCTACGAGCGCCAGGTCGCCGTCATCGCTGCCGTAAAACCGCGCCGGCGGATAACCGCCCATGATGCATTGCAGCAGCACTCCCCGCGCCATCTGCAACCGCCGCCCTTCGAGGAACCCCTCGGCGGTCATCACCTTGCCGCGCGGCACGCCGTTCAAATCCGGCGTGACACATTCAATCTCATCAATGCCGGTCAATCGCTGCGCGAGTGAACGCTGACCATCGGTTGTCATGACGCAATCCTTGTTATTGTGCGAGCCGCGAACGGCGACCCGTACAAAATAGGCTCCGGCTGTTCGGAATATCAAGCAGCGTCAAACAAAAACCCGAGTCACGGCAGATAAAGGCTGAACACCCCGCCACCCAACGGCCCGCCGTTGCTGATTTCGGTGTGCCCGACCACGCCATTGCGCTGATGCAACGCGGCAATGCGGTTGGCGAAATACAGACCCAACCCGGTGCTGCCACTGCCGTGATTGATGCCCTGCACGTAATCGGCCTGACGTTCGAGCATCTCGGCCGGATAACCGTCGCCGTCATCGTTGATGCTCAACACCAGTTGCCCGGCCTCGTCGCTGACGGTAATCAGCAGCGACTCGCGGGCATAGCGAATCGCGTTGTTGATGCAGTTGCCCAGCACCGAGGCAATCAACTCGCGATCGAAGAAACCCAGCGGGCTCAGCGGATCGACTTCATAGGTGGCGATGATCCCGCGACTGGCGAACACTTCTTGATGCGCCGCCAGTTGCGCCTCGATGAAATCATCGAGTTCGTGATACGCCGGTTGCAGCGGCATCTGGTTGACGCCGAGCTTGTACAGCCCCAGCAATTGCACCAGCATGCCGTTGAGGTGGGCGAACTCGAAGTCGATCACGCCCTGCTCCGTGCCGCTGCGCTGCTCCTCGGGCAGACGCGCCAGCCATTGGCTGTGGGCCTGCATCAGCATCGCCAGCGAGTTCTTCATGTCGTGAACGGTGGAGGCAATCACCGTGGAGAAATCCAGCGCCTGCTCGTCTTGGTTCATTCGCCAAACGCCTTGCTTTTCAGCTTCTGATAACGCGCAAAACGCGCGTCGGTGTCGGGCATCAGGCCAACCATTTTCAGGCAGGCCCGACATTCTTCCAGCTCCGCCGACGGCACATTGGTATCGGTGCCGTGCAGCAGCGACTGGGCCATGTTCAGCGCAATACTGATGTTTTTCGGTTGCATCTTCAGCGCCTTGCGGAACACCTCGCGGGCCTCCACCAGGTTGCCGGTCTTGTACACGCGCACGCCTTGACGGTTGAGGTCGGCGGCAGCGTTGCTCGAACTGAGGATAGTCGGGTCGTCGGTGAGCTTGGCGATGTCTTTCATCACTGCCGGATCGTCACCGTAGATCTCCGCGCAGCTCTTGAGCATCGAAGTGCCCGCCTCGGCCTGCCCGAGCATCTGCAACTGCTTGGCAACCAGCAGCGCCGCTTCAGGGCTCATGAACTGCTCCATGCCGTCGAGACGCATCAGCGCCTGCTCGGTGAGCTTGTCAGCGGTTTCGGCGTCGTTGAGCAACAGACTGGTGGCCTTCATCAGGCGCGCGCGAATCTGCAGGCCCGGGTCAGACGGGTTCTCTTTGGCGACGGCGCTGAGCGTGGTGTTGATCTCCAGCCGGGTGCGGGTGTCGAGACCGCGCTCACTGCCCTTGCTGATCAAGGCATGAGCCAGGCCAAGATTGCTTTCCGGATCCTTGAAGCGCGACTGCGCGCCCTGCGCCACGGCCTGACGATAGGCCCGGGACGCGGTGTCGAAGTCTTCGTTGGCCATCGCCAGTTTGCCGAGCAACGCTTGCCGACGCACCGCCAGCGGCGACAAACGAATCGCCTCCTCCAGCACCCGCTGCGCACCTTTGGTATCGCCCTCGGCCACCAGCACATCGGCCATGCCGTCATACAACGCCGGCATCATCGGGAACACCTTCAGCGCTTTCTCATAGACGCCTTTGGCCTGTGCCACTTGCCCGCGCTTGAACAACAACTTGCCCAACCCGGCAAATGCCCACGGCAACGGCCGGTCAGCGATGATGCTGTCGTACAGGCGTTCAAGGGCTTCGTTCTGATTCATGTCGCGCAGCGCATCGGCGCGATAACGCAGGCACAGCGGCGAATAACGGATGTCCTGCTTGCACAGCGCAATACAGGCATTGAGCACCTCGACCGGCTTACCGCGATCAAGGGCTTGCAGAATCGGTTTGAGCAACGTCTTGCGCTGCTCCAGACGCTCCAGGCGCTGCGCCAGGCCAGAGCGATTGAACGGCTTGGTCAGGTACGCATCCGGCTCGTGCTCCAGGGCACTGAGCACCATCGCCTGACTGGTCTCGGCCGTCACCATGACAAACACCGCTTCATGGCTGATGAGCTTTTCCGACATCAGGTCTTCCAGCACCTGCTGGCCGTTCTTCTTGCCATCGCCGAGATGGAAATCCTGCAGGATGAAATCGTAGGACTTCTGCGCACACATCTTCAGCGCCTGCTCGCCGGTATCCGCGGTGTCCACATCTTTGACCCCAAGCTCGCGCAGCATCGAACGCACGGAACTGCGGAAATCCGAAAAATCATCGACGATCAGAAAACTCTTTTGGTGATACGACAGCATCGAGGATTTCCAGGCAGTTGAAGTGGGGGCAATTTCAGGCGCGCAGATGATAGCTGCCGGCCAAATGCTATCAAGCGATTTCACACGACTTTTAAGTCACCGAGTGGGTTATCGGCCACAAGTGACGTTCCCTGAAGCGGGCACTTCAAGATTCCTCGCACAGCGATTACCCTGCGCGCCGGCTCATCTTTCCACTACAAGGTTTATCTCGTGTACATCAAAGGACGTTGCATCGTGTCCGCCTGTGCGCTGCTGTTCATCCAGCAGGCGATGGCGACCGGAATGGATTGTGCGAAAGCGGCGAGTGCCGTGGAAAATGCGATTTGTGCGGACAAGGGGTTGTATGAGCTGGATGCGCAGATGGGTGCGCTTTATCGGGAGCTGATAAAGATCACCGGTGAAGGGCAACCTGAACTCAAACGCACACAACGTTTGTGGCTCAAGACTCGTAATCAGTGCGAAGTGGACGTTGCTTGCCTTGAGCAAAGTTATCGCGACCGACTGAAGTTATTACAGGCGCAACAGATGGATGCCGTGGCGCACAGACCTAGCGGCATCGACAAACAGGTACTGGAAGATCTGCAACGCAGCATTCAGGCAGCCAGCGAGGGCGGCAATCGAGAGGTGGCGGTTGAACGAGTGCTGGCTTCACTGGTGATCAATTCTGGAGAGACATCGTTTTCAGGCGACTCCGACAAAGACAACCCCAGCGAGCAAACGCACTTTCCATCGACGATCCCCAAAGACGTTACACCGGATGAATGGAAGGCATTGACCGCCAGCGACATCGACGCGGCAGCAGAAACCGGGCAAACCTCCTACTCGCTGCTGGACATGGACGGCGACGGGCAGCGAGACCTGATCGTCCAGACCTACGCTGGTGGCACCGGCATGTTTACCTACGTGGAAACCTGGCGCCGAGACGGTGACCGGTTTATCAAAAGGTCCTCCGAGCCTGAAAGCGCGCTGTTCTACACCAATGATCGCGGTGCCAACCAATCGGCGTACTGGATCAAGGCTCGCGGCAATATCTACGTCGCCTACCGCAACGGTGCCTACGGCGCTGATCACATCTACTTGCTCAATCCGCTGAAGGTCAATCGTGAAGTACCCACCGTGACGGTGCGATACAGCTACTCCCTGAATGTACCCACCACTCAACACAAGGATGACGGCACCAGTACCTTCGAATTGGAGCCTGATCTGCGGCTTACGCTCAATCGGGCAATCACCAAAGCGAACGAAGCGCAGGCCGATAGCATGGCCACTCAGCGCACGCCTCTTTGCCCGATTCCTGCAACCGGCGCAGGCGAGAACGATTACTACAGCTACGGCCCGGTGCATTACTCAGTGGAAGACGTTTTCGACCTGCCGGTGATTATCGGTAGCGACTGCTACATCGGAAAACTGGTTGACTGGTTTGGCAGCTACGACGAAAAACATGGTTTGTTTGCACAATTGGCAATGCGCAAACCGGACGTTGATGCAGACGGGCGCAGTTACGAGGTCAACGGGCGGCGACATGTGATTGAGGTCAGCACCTCGATTGGCAAGGCCGACGGTGGCGCAGCTAACTGAGCCCATTGATACGAGCATGAAAAAGCCCCGCCAGGTCGTCCTGTGCGGGGCTTTTTTTGCGAGCCGTTATGCGGCTCTGAATGATGGTGTCCCAGGGCAGGTTCGAACTGCCAACCTTCCCCTTAGGAGGGGGATGCTCTATCCAATTGAGCTACTGAGACACTGAGTTGTCGCGGCCGGAAGCGGCGCGACGGACGGCGTGCATGTTAACGGCCAGCCCTTGATTTGTCATGTCGTCCGTGGGCTTTTTAAGTGTAGGCAGGCGCCTTGCAATGCTGCGGGAACATTTACCGTGCAATTTGCACTCCCCCAAAAAGCCATCATTGCAGATTGCAACCCGCCGATCAGGAAAAACCCTTCCAAATGCTTGTTTTTAAAGGACTTCACAGCGGTTAGACTGTTGGCACGACGGCTGCTTTGTCTGTTCCCATAACAGAACAAATGGAGTCCGCCTCATGAACAGCACTCTCCTGCTCGCAAACGCAATCGCTCTGGCGGTTTTGGTGGGCTTTCACTTTGCCCCCGAGAGTGCTGAACCGGTGGCTCAGCGCATGCCGCATTACCTGCAAGTGCAGAAAGCACCGCAGTGGGCGGTGCTGAGCGATCACAGCGACTTCGCTGCACAGGCGGTCAGCGAGCCTGAGCAAGCCTTGCCGACGCGCGCTAGCGAACGTCTGGTTTTTTGAAATATCTTCAGGAGTACAGCATGTCCAAATCAGCCGCAGGATTTCTGATCCTCGCCTTATTGAGTGGCGTTGTGCATTTTTCGCTGTTCGAGGAAACCGAAGTCACCCTGCCCTTGGTTGGCTGCGGCGTGTTTGCGGTGCTTTTTGTGCTGGCGTTGGTGGCCGGGCGCAAGATCAAGTTCGATCCGGTGCTGCGTTAAGCCGGACCAACGCCAGCAGTTGATTGACGGCGTCCGTCAGGGCGCCCGAGTTGTCGATCAGGTGCACGGGACCATCGCTGGACCTGCGGTCCTTGAACATCCCGTTGCGCGCCAACCTCGCGTCGATCTGTTCAGGCGTCTCTCGACCACGCTTGAGCAGGCGCTCACGCAACACTTCATCCTTGACCGTCAACAGAACCGGCAACAGCGTCGGGTAGCATTCCAGCGCCTGGCGTAGATTGGCGCGCGAACCATTCACCAGCACATGCCGTCCGGCGTGCAACCACTCGTCCATTTCTATGGGGATGCCGTAAGCGAGGCCATTGGCGTTCCAGGCCAAGGCAAAATCGCCGGAGCGCTGACGTTGCTCGAACTCCTCGGGCGTGACGCCGATGGCATCTTCACCCACCGATTCCGCTGAACGGGTGATGACCCGGCGGATGATTTCGCAGTTCATCGCGCGCAATGGCGCACGCGCAGCCTCGATCAGGGTGTCCTTGCCTGAACCGGAAGGCCCCATCAGATAAATAAGCCTGCCATCCATCCTGAAAACGCCCTCCTACGGGTGTTTGCCCCTAGTAAATCGGCAAATTGCCACTATCCTGTACAGGTAAGGAACAAGGATTGAAAGCCGCATAGCATGCACGTTCTGAGGTCTTCGGACATCAACTGATGTGTACCAGGAAGCGGACATTGATGCGGGCCTGGGGCAAGTTTTCAAACCAGTCCGCATTTCTGACAATTGGTGCTGGCATTACGCCTTTACCCAGCTCAATATTTGTCACAGAATTGACGCCAATGATCTGGCAATTTTGAGGCATGATGCGGGCCTCTTAACAATTCAGGTTGAACCATTTGGCGCGGATGCTTGTCCTACCACACATCCTGCGGCCAATCCCGAGAACCGCTCCCCTGAACTAACCGGTTAAATATATGCGCCCATTGAAACAGGCAATTTATTCCAGCCGTACGGCTGACAAGTTTGTCGTACGTCTGCCAGACGGAATGCGTGAACGCATTGCCGAGGTGGCTCGCAATCATCATCGCAGCATGAACTCCGAGATCATTGCGCGCCTTGAGCAGAGTCTTATTCAGGAAGGCGCACTGGGCGAAGAGTTGAGCATGCGCCTGGACAGCCCGGAGCTGTCGCTGCACGAACGTGAGTTGCTGCAACGCTTCCGTCAGCTGTCTCACCGTCAACAGAACGCCCTGGTGTCGCTGATTGCTCACGACGCCGAGATGGCCGCAGACGCGTCCTGAGCTACACCGAACATCTCAAGCCAGCATAAGTGCTGGCTTTTTTTTGCCTGCGATTTGACGCGTTAGCCGCCTGACATACATTCGTGGTGAGGGGATTTATCCCCGACGGGCTGCGAAGCGGCCCCAAAAAAAGGGACTGCTGCGCAGTCCATCGGGGATAAATCCCCTCGCCACAGGTTACTAATCACCCATCAACAGGCACAAAAAAGCCCGCCATATTGGCGGGCCTTTTCTTTGCAGCCGGTTAGAGCAGGAAGATCGTCGCCAGCCCCAAGAAGATGAAGAAGCCGCCGCTGTCGGTCATGGCCGTAATCATCACACTGGCACCCATCGCCGGATCGCGCCCCATCTTCGCCAGCGTCATCGGAATCAGCACCCCCATCAACGCCGCGAGCAACAGGTTTAGGGTCATCGCCGCTGTCATCACCACGCCCAGCGACCAACTGCCGTAGAGCAAGTAAGCGACCACGCCGATCACCCCGCCCCAGACCAGACCGTTGATCAATCCCACCGCCAGTTCCTTGCGCATCAGGCGCGAGGTGTTGCCGGTGCTGACCTGGTCGAGCGCCATGGCGCGCACGATCATGGTGATCGTCTGGTTACCGGAGTTACCGCCGATACCCGCCACAATCGGCATCAGCGCGGCGAGCGCCACCAGCTTCTCGATCGAGCCTTCGAACAGACCGATCACCCGCGACGCGACAAATGCGGTGATCAGGTTGATCGCCAGCCATGCCCAACGGTTGCGCAGGGATTTCCAGACCGAGGCGAAGATGTCTTCCTCTTCGCGCAGACCGGCCATGTTGAGGACTTCGTTTTCGCTCTCCTCACGAATCAGGTCGACCATTTCGTCGATGGTCAGACGACCGATCAGCTTGCCGTTCTTGTCGACCACCGGGGCCGAGATCAAGTCGTAACGTTCAAACGCTTGAGCAGCGTCATAGGCGTCTTCGTCCGGGTGAAAACTCACCGGATCGCTGGCCATGACTTCAGAAACCTGTTTTTCCGGATCGTTGACCAGCAAACGCTTGATCGGCAGCACGCCCTTGAGCACGCCGTCGTAATCGACCACGAACAGCTTGTCGGTGTGGCCCGGCAGCTCTTTGAGACGACGCAGATAACGCAGAACCACTTCGAGACTGACGTCCTCACGGATGGTCACCATCTCGAAGTCCATCAGCGCACCGACCTGCTCCTCGTCATAGGACAAGGCCGAACGCACGCGCTCGCGTTGCTGCTGGTCAAGGGTCTCCATCAGCTCATGGACGACGTCTCGCGGCAGCTCGGAGGCCAGGTCAGCAAGTTCGTCGGCATCCATGTCCTTGGCGGCAGCCAGGAGCTCGTGATCGTCCATGTCGGCGATCAGCGTTTCCCGAACGGAATCGGATACTTCCAGAAGAATGTCGCCGTCGCGATCAGCCTTGACCAGTTGCCAGAGCGTCAGACGGTCGTCCAGCGGCAGGGCTTCAAGGATGTAGGCAACGTCGGCGGAGTGCAGATCATCGAGTTTGCGTTGCAGTTCGACGAGGTTCTGCCGGTGAACCAGGTTCTCGACCCGGTCGTGATGCGCGCCTTCCTGGCGATGAGTCAGGTCTTCGACGACCTTTTGGCGCTGCAGCAGCTCAACGACCTGAGCCAGGCGATCCTGCAGGCTTTCCTGTGTTTTCTTTACTTCGATTTCGGACATAGGCGAACTCCACTCCCAGCAGCGGGGCACGCCGGAAGGATCAATCAGTCAATTCATGATTGGTGAAACGGGTTACTGAATAACTACTGGGTAAGTCCATGGAGGTTTTCCATAAGCCCCGGCGGGGCTGACGGGCGCAATGATACACCGCCTGACGGTTTTAAACGTTAAAAAATCTCGGCCGAAACAAGCGCTTGCGAAACAAACCTGAGCACTGTCCTGATCCTTGCAAATGCGACGACTCATTCTGAAAAGAAAACACACCGGCGAGCAAAAATGTAGCGACTACCCTTGAGCGTAGACCGTCATGGAGGACGTCAAATGCGTTCTGGAACATCCCGTTTTGTACTCGCCACCCTGCTCTGCCTGCCGTACGCAGAGGCCGCTACCACCCTGCACCGCTGCCAGGCGCCCGACGGCCGCATCACCTTCACCAGCCTGAGCTGTGCGAATGATGAACAGCTTTCAGTGCAGCACGTTCAGCCTTACTCACCCGGATCCGTGGTGCCGATCATGCCGGAACACAACCACGAAGAAATATCCGGTATGACAATCAGAGGACGTGAACCGGGCATTGTTGGTCGCAAGGAGGACAAATGCGGGAACCTGATCGATGCCAGGCAGCGCCGTGCAGCGATCATCAATCAACGGGTGATTGCCGGCATGAGCCAGCAGGATGTCGAAAGCGCGCTCGGCAAACCGGACAAGGTCAATATCCGCGCATCGACGATAAGCTATCGGTACGACCTGAAACGAGGCCGCAGTGCTCAAGTCGATTTTGATGAGAAAGGATGCGTGAAAGGCAAAGCCAAATCGCAGACAAAGAAAAGCCCGCGATAAACGCGGGCTTTTCAGTATATGGTGCACTCGACAGGATTCGAACCTGTGACCGCTCGGTTCGTAGCCGAGTACTCTATCCAGCTGAGCTACGAGTGCATTTTGTGTTTTTAGACCAGACCACAACTGGGTGAAGCCAAGTCACCTGCATTGCTGCAACTAACTCTTAAATGGTGCACTCGACAGGATTCGAACCTGTGACCGCTCGGTTCGTAGCCGAGTACTCTATCCAGCTGAGCTACGAGTGCATTTGTGTTTTTTACCCAGACCACAACTGGTTGAAGCCGAGTCACTTGCACTGCTGCAAGCTTCTCTTAAATGGTGCACTCGACAGGATTCGAACCTGTGACCGCTCGGTTCGTAGCCGAGTACTCTATCCAGCTGAGCTACGAGTGCATTTGTTGCGCCGCATTATAGCCCGTCTAATCTCTATGCCAACCACTTTTTCTAATAAATTCAACAACTTACAGAAAAAGCCAGATTACAACGTACTAAGCAAATAATGGCGGAGAACGGGGGATTCGAACCCCCGACACCCTTTTGAGGTGTACTCCCTTAGCAGGGGAGCGCCTTCGGCCACTCGGCCAGCTCTCCGCAACACGGGGCGTATATTAACCACCTTCTTCCCCGTTTGCAAACATAAAAATCGATAAAAATTAATGGCTTGGTTCTTCGTCCTTCTCTTTCTTTATACGCAGGTAAATTTCCTCACGGTGCACGGCTACCTCTTTCGGGGCGTTGACGCCGATACGCACTTGGTTTCCTTTAACGCCGAGCACGGTCACGGTGATTTCGCCATCACCGATAATCAGGCTTTCTGCGCACCGACGAGTCAGAATCAGCATACCTTTCTCCTCACGCATTTCATTTCAGGGACAACAGTCTGCAAAAAAAAGGCACCCGACCTACAACCGGAGCGATCGTAGCCCTACATGCCTGAGTATTGACCAGCACGAGCAAAAGAACAGTTCAGGGGCTCGCGCCATTCAAAAATAAAGGGCGCGGTCAGACCGCGCCCTTCAAGTGACCGGATTACTCGCCCTGACGGGCAGGCGCGTCCAGTTCGAAAGCCGTGTGCAGGGCGCGCACGGCCAGTTCCAGATACTTCTCTTCGATCACCACGGAAACCTTGATTTCCGAAGTCGAGATCATCTGGATGTTGATGCTTTCTTTTGCCAGGGATTCGAACATGCGGCTGGCCACGCCTGCGTGGGAACGCATGCCGACGCCGACGATCGAGACCTTGGCAATCTTGGTGTCGCCCACCACTTCCCGGGCACCGATCTCGCGAGCGGTGTTTTCCAGCACGGTCTGTGCGGCCTGGTAGTCGTTGCGGTGCACGGTGAAGGTGAAGTCGGTGGTGTTATCGTGCGCGACGTTCTGCACGATCATGTCGACTTCGATGTTCGCGGCACTGATCGGGCCGAGAATCTTGAACGCCACGCCCGGGGTGTCTGGCACGCCACGGATGGTCAGCTTGGCTTCATCGCGGTTGAAAGCGATGCCGGAAATGATCGGCTGTTCCATGGTTTCCTCTTCATCAATAGTAATGAGGGTGCCCGGACCCTCCTTGAAGCTGTGCAGTACGCGCAGCGGAACGTTGTACTTGCCGGCGAATTCCACCGCGCGGATCTGCAGCACCTTGGAACCGAGGCTGGCCATTTCCAGCATCTCTTCGAAGGTGATCTTGTCCAGACGCTGAGCGACCGGCACCACACGCGGGTCAGTGGTGTAGACACCATCGACGTCGGTGTAGATCTGGCACTCATCAGCCTTCAATGCAGCCGCCAGTGCCACGCCCGTGGTGTCGGAACCGCCACGACCGAGGGTGGTGATGTTGCCGTGCTCGTCGACGCCCTGGAAACCGGCGACCACCACCACGCGACCTGCTTTCAGATCACCGCGAATCTTCTGGTCATCAATCTGCAAGATACGCGCTTTATTGTGCGCACTGTCCGTCAGGATCCGCACCTGATTACCGGTGTACGACACCGCCGGCACACCACGCTTGATCAGCGCCATGGCCAACAGGGCAATCGTCACCTGCTCACCGGTGGAAACGATCACGTCCAGTTCACGGGGAACCGGTTGCGCATCGCCACTGATTTGCTTGGCCAGATCGATCAGACGGTTGGTTTCGCCGCTCATTGCAGACAGCACAACCACCAGGTCATCGCCGGCATCGCGGAATTTCTTAACCTTGTCGGCGACCTGCTCGATTCTCTCGACAGTGCCGACCGAGGTGCCTCCAAATTTCTGTACGATCAAAGCCATTTCAAAGCCGCCTCTGCCCATGAAGGGCGCCCAATAATCACTCGAACAGCCGCCGGGCCCGCCACTAGACTGCGGACCCGACGGGCCGTCTTATAAACCCTGCTCGACGAATGGAACGGTCAGCGCCAGTGCGCCATCCAGTGCGCCGGCGTCAACACCGCCGCCCTGCGCCATGTCCGGACGACCACCACCCTTCCCGCCCACTGCCGCAGCAGCCTGTTTCATCAAATCACCGGCTTTGAGTTGGCCAGTCAGGTCCTTGGTTACGCCTGCAACCAGTACGACCTTTTCCTCATGGACACTGCCGAGCAGGATCACTGCGCGGCCGAGTTTGTTTTTCAGCTGATCGACCAGCGCCAGCAGCGCCTTGCCGTCCTGACCATCCAGACGTGCGGCCAGAACCTTCACGCCTTTGACGTCGACTGCCGAGTTCGACAGATCGTCGCCCGCGGCGCTGGCAGCCTTGGCTTGCAACTGCTCGAGCTGCTTTTCCAGCGCGCGGTTGCGCTCCAGCACGGCCGACAGCTTGTCGATCAGGTTGTCGCGGCTGCCCTTGACCAGGTTGGCCGCTTCCTTGAGTTGTTCTTCAGCGGCGTTCAAGTAGGCCAGTGCCGCAGCACCGGTGACTGCCTCGATACGACGCACGCCCGATGCCACACCGCCTTCGCTGATGATTTTCAGCAGGCCGATGTCGCCGGTACGGTTGGCGTGGATACCGCCGCACAGCTCGACGGAGAAATCGCCGCCCATGCTCAGCACGCGCACGTTGTCGCCGTACTTCTCGCCGAACAGCGCCATGGCGCCTTTCTGCTTGGCCGTTTCGATGTCGGTTTCTTCGGTTTCAACCGCGGAGTTCTTGCGGATCTCAGCGTTGACGATGTCTTCCAGCGCCTTGATTTGCTCTGGCTTGATCGCTTCGAAGTGGCTGAAGTCGAAGCGCAGACGCTGGCTATCCACCAACGAACCTTTCTGTTGCACGTGCTCGCCCAGGACCTGACGCAGCGCAGCGTGCAGCAAGTGGGTGGCCGAATGGTTCAGCGAAGTGGCGTGACGAACATCGGCATCGACGTGGGTTTCCACTGGCGCGCCGATGGTCAGGCTGCCCGAATCCAGCACACCGTGGTGCAGGAATGCGCCACCGGTCTTGGTGGTGTCGCGAACGTCGAAACGCGCGCTGCCTGCCTGGAGGAAACCGCAGTCGCCGATCTGGCCGCCGGATTCAGCGTAGAACGGCGTCTGATTCAGAACGATCACCGCCTCTTCGCCTTCATTCAAGACGTCGACCGACTGACCATCTTTATAGATAGCGACAATCTTTGCCGAACCGCTGGTGTCCTTGTAGCCGGTGAACTCGGTGGCCACGTCAACCTTGACCAGCGTGTTGTAGTCCAGACCGAACGAGCTGGCCGAACGCGCACGAACACGCTGGGCTTCCATTTCACGCTCGAAGCCGACTTCGTCGACGGTCAGGCCGCGCTCACGCGCGATGTCGGCGGTCAGGTCCATCGGGAAACCGTAGGTGTCGTAGAGCTTGAACACCACGTCGCCCGGCACCACGGTGCCTTTGAGTTCCAGCAGATCCTGCTCGAGGATCTTCAGGCCGTGCTCCAGGGTTTTGGAGAACTGCTCTTCTTCGGCCTTGAGCACGCGCTCGATGTTGCTCTGCTGCTTCTTCAGTTCCGGGAAGGCTTCGCCCATCTCGGCGACCAGCGCAGCCACGATCTTGTAGAAGAAGCTGCCGGTGGCGCCCAGTTTGTTACCGTGACGGCAGGCGCGACGAATGATCCGGCGCAGCACGTAGCCGCGACCTTCGTTGGACGGCAGCACGCCGTCGGCGATCAGGAAACCGCACGAGCGAATATGGTCGGACACCACTTTCAGCGACGACTGATCGCCGTTTTCGCAACCGATCGCTTCAGCCGAGGCCTTCAGCAGGTTCTTGAACAGGTCGATGTCGTAGTTGGAATTGACGTGCTGCATCACCGCACTGATCCGCTCCAGGCCCATGCCGGTGTCCACCGACGGCGCTGGCAACGGATGCAACACGCCATCGGCGGTGCGGTTGAACTGCATGAACACGTTGTTCCAGATCTCGATGTAACGGTCGCCGTCTTCTTCCGGCGAACCCGGTGGGCCGCCCCAGATGTGGTCGCCGTGATCGTAGAAAATCTCGGTGCATGGGCCGCACGGACCGGTATCGCCCATGGTCCAGAAGTTGTCGGAGGCGTAAGGCGCGCCTTTGTTGTCGCCGATGCGGATCATGCGCTCGACCGGCACACCGATTTGCTTGGTCCAGATGTCATACGCTTCGTCGTCGGAGGCGTAGACGGTGACCCAGAGTTTTTCCTTCGGCAGCTTCAGAACGCCGGTCAGGAAGGTCCAGGCGAAAGTAATCGCGTCGTGCTTGAAATAGTCACCGAAGCTGAAGTTACCGAGCATTTCGAAGAAGGTGTGGTGACGGGCGGTATAACCGACGTTTTCCAGGTCGCTGTTCTTGCCACCGGCACGTACGCACTTCTGGCTGCTGGTTGCGCGGGTGTACGCGCGCTTTTCCTGGCCCAGGAAGCAGTCCTTGAACTGGTTCATCCCCGCGTTGGTGAACAGCAGGGTTGGGTCGTTGCCCGGAATCAAAGAGCTGGAGGCTACACGGGTGTGGCCTTGCTCTTCGAAGAAGCGAAGGAAGGCTTCACGGATTTCTGCGCTTTTCATTAGGTTCTTCCACGGAGGCTGCGGCCAAAGGCCTGTACGAAACGTCAACAGACGAAACGACGGCAAAGGGCCGCATTATATCGGCCCTTCGCGCGGGGTACAGCGTGTTTATACGATAGTAACGGTCAATTGGACGGCTAACGCTGTCACTTGCGCGAAAACTCGACGAATGTCGCGACCACTTGCTCGATTTGCGAGCGATTGACGTCCATGTGCGTGACCATCCGCAGGCGCGCCGCGGCGCTCAACTTGATCCCGCGCTCGGCGGCAAACGCCTTGAGCGCTTCAGCCTTGTCGCCCATCTGCACGTAAACCATGTTGGTCTGCACCGGTTCGACACTGAACCCGGCCTCGCGCAAGCCTTCCGCCAGAAACTGGGCGTTGGCATGGTCATCTGCCAGGCGCTCGATGTGGTGATCCAGCGCGTACAGCCCCGCCGCCGCCAGCAACCCGGCCTGACGCATGCCGCCGCCGACCATTTTGCGCAGACGACGGGCCTTGCCGATCAGTTGCTCAGTGCCACACAGCACCGAACCGACTGGCGCGCCAAGCCCTTTGGACAGGCACACCGAGACTGAATCAAAGTGCTGGGTGATGTCGCGGGCATCCACCCCGAGCTTGACCGCCGCGTTGTACAGGCGCGCGCCGTCCAGGTGCAGGGCCAGACCGTGGTCCCGGGTGAACTGGCGTGCCCGGGCCAGGTAGTCCAGCGGCAGCACCTTGCCTTGCATGGTGTTTTCCAGCGCCAGCAGACGCGTACGGGCGAAGTGGAAATCGTCCGGCTTGATCGCCGCCGCCACCTGATCCAGGTCCAGCGAGCCATCGGCCTGCACTTCCAGCGGCTGCGGCTGAATCGAGCCGAGCACCGCTGCGCCCCCGCCCTCGTACTTGTAGGTGTGCGCCTGCTGGCCGACGATGTATTCGTCACCGCGCTCGCAATGCGCCATCAGGCCCAGCAGGTTGCTCATGGTGCCGGTGGGCACGAACAACGCCGCCGCAAAACCCAGACGCTTTGCCAGTTCCGCTTCCAGACGATTGACCGTCGGATCTTCGCCATACACGTCATCACCGGTGGCGGCGCCAGTCATGGCATCGAGCATGGCGGGAGTCGGTTGGGTGACGGTGTCGCTGCGAAGATCGATAACGCTCATGAACCTGGCCTCAAAGTCAGCAGGGGAAATCCCTTTACGAAGGTGAATTACTGCGGTCATCGCGCAGATTAATCAACCCTTGAGCGCGAAAAGGTCAGGTTACTTCTTGAGAACAAGCTCCCACAGGTTCTGTGCAGGGCCGGAAAATATGTGTTAAAAACGCTGCGCCGCCCGACAAAGGGCGGCAAACACGTTCTCAGGGCGGGGTGTAATTCCCCACCGGCGGTAATTGCGCGCAATGCGCATAGCCCGCGAGCGCTTGGCGACGGACACGGCATTTGCGGTGCACGGCGGCAAGGTCAGCAGACCCGGTGTGATTCCGGGGCCGACGGTCATAGTCCGGATGAAGAGAGAACGGGATTGACGCCAGAGGGCCGCCCGCGCGCTTGTGTGCTCGTGCGTACCCTTGAATCCCATTCGATTCATAACGCCCTGTTTTTCACACAAACAGGAGTCAGAACATGCAACCCACCGCTATCGACAGCAAAACCAAACACCCTCACGGCGAGCGCGTTGCGTTCATCCAGGCCTGCTGGCACAAGGAAATCGTCGACCAGAGCCGTAAAGGCTTCGTCGCCGAAATGCTGGCTCAGGGTTATCAGGAATCGGACATCGATTTCTTCGAAGTCGGCGGCGCCTTTGAAATGCCCCTGCACGCCAAGTTGCTGGCCAAGACCGGCCGTTATGCCGGCATCGTTGCGGCTGCTTTGGTCGTGGACGGCGGCATCTACCGTCACGAGTTCGTCGCCCAGTCAGTGGTCAGCGGCCTGATGCAGGTGCAACTGGAAACCGAAGTGCCAGTGTTCTCGGTGTCGCTGACCCCGCATCACTTCCACGCCGGTGAAGAACATCAGAAGTTCTTCTTCGAGCACTTTGTGCACAAAGGTCAGGAAGCGGCACGGACCTGCGCGGATACGCTGCGCAAGGTTCGCGCACTGCGCCGCCCCGAGCCGCACGCGGTAGCTGTCTGATCACGAAACCAAACCTGTGGGAGTGAGACTGCTCGCGATAGCGGAGTGTCAGTCGACCACGTTGGCGACTGACACATTGCGATCGCGAGCAGGCTCACTCCTACATTGGATAGGTGTCGATCTCAGGCGAGATTTTCGTCGGTGGCAGGCACGATCAGGATGCCGGCGCGCAAGCCGTTCTTGACCTTCGGATTAGGGAAAATGATCCGCGCGCCCTCTTCCTCGATGACCCAGCGGGTATTGGCCAGATCTTCGGCCAGCAGATAACCCACATCCAATTCAGAAAAGTTCTCGATGTCCGCCGGCAGGTTCAGGCGGAAGGCATCGCTGTGCTTGATGATCTCCCGCGCGACGCTGAACAGCTGCAAACCGTCCAGGCCTTCTTCGGCCAGGTCCGGCTCATTGCCTTCGATGATCTGCTTCAGACGGGTTTCCAGAAGTGAAACATCCACCCCTTCGTTCTGCCCGAACGGCCGCGCCTTGCCCAGTTCCAGCGTAAAGGCCTCAGCACCGAGCTTGTCGTAGGTGTAGGCGCTGAACACGATTGACGGCTTGTTCTGCAGCAGCACCGCTTCCATACCGGCAGCACGCAGGCGCGCCAGTTCGCGGCGCGAATGCTGGCGACCTTCCTTCCACGGATACAGGGCGAATTGCTCGATCTTCGAGCCACGAATCGCCGTGTGCAGGTCGTAGTGCAGGCGCTGACGGTCCGGCAGGCTGAAGAAGCTTGCCGCCAGGCGCTCCAGCTCACAGGCGCGTATGGCTTCAGAACCGCTGGTTTGTTCATGACGGCCGTTGAACAGCCGATTGACGTCCTGCTCGACGAAGCGCTCGCCCTTGCGAATCGCTTCCGGGTTGCCGAACAGGAACAGAATGCGTGCACGCGGCTTCAGATCGCCGCGAGCGATGTCATGCAGCAGCCGATCCAGCAATTCGATCGGCGCTGTTTCATTGCCGTGGATACCTGCCGACAGCAGCAGGTCCAGGCCATTGTCACGCGCTTCGGGTGGCCGGACTTCCAGCGCACCTTCACTCAACCAGCGCATGCGCACGCCTTCGACAGTCAGTTGAGTCTTCTCCGCCGGTTCGCGGCCGGCGAGGGTCAGTTCAAGCAGTTTGCCGAGGGCGAGCATAGAGCGGTTTCCTTAGTGGTCGTGGTTGCAATCCGGGCCGTGCACGTGGTCTTCGTCGTCGCCGACGTCAGCCGGTTCCATTTCCAGTTGCAGGCTTACCAGATTAGTCGCCAATGGGCGCAACAGCAGGTTGGCGTACTCTTCGTCACCCTCCTCGACGTCCACGCCGATCAGCAGTTGGCCGCGGCCGTCCTGCTGGATCCACAGCTCTTTGCCTTGCCACATGACCGCGACGCGGGTGCACGAGGTTTGCAGTTGCGTGCCGTCGGTGTCTTCAAGGATCAGCTGCAGGGAATCGCTCATGTTTTTACTCTCTTGGTGAGACAAGCCGCGCGTCGCGTTCAGGCGCCGCGCCGGCCATCAATTGATCTGGAATGGATAAACCGCGCCCAGTTTAAGGATTTGCGTCAGTTCATCCAGTGCCGTCCGGCATTCAAGCAGCAACTGCGGGTCCGCCAGATCGCTTTCGCTCAGGCGGTCGCGGTAGTGCTTTTCAACCCATGCGGTCAACGAACCGTACAACGGCGCGGTCATGATAACCCCTGGGTTGACCGCCGCCAGCTCGGTTTCGTTGAGCGCGACGCGCAGTCGCAGGCACGCCGGGCCACCGCCGTTCTGCATGCTCTGCTTGAGGTCGAAGACTTTCACTTCGCGGATCAGGCCGCCGGAGCTGGTCAGACTTTGCAGATAAGCCCACACGCGCTCGTTGCCACGGCACTCTTCCGGCACGATCAACAGCATCGACCCGTCAGGCCGCGACAGCAACTGGCTGTTGAACAGGTAGGAACGTACGGCGTCGTCGACGGTGACCGCCGAACGCGGTACGCAGATCGCCTGGAACTTGCCGCCGACCTTGGCCAGCTTGCCCTGCAGCTCGGCGAGCATCTGCTCGGTGTCGAGGAACGCGTCCTCGTGATAGAACAGCACCTCGCCGTTACCCACCGCGATCACGTCGTTGTGGAACACGCCCTGATCGATCACCGCCGGGTTCTGCTGAGCGTAAACCACGCCCTCGTCACGCAGACCGTGCAGACGCGCCACCGCTTGCGAAGCTTCCAGGGTCTGGCGCGCCGGGTATTTCTGCGGCGCCGGGTAACGGGTGTCGAACGCACTGCGACCGAACACGAAGAACTCGACACCGGCCTCGCCGTACTCACGGCAGAAACGCGTGTGGTTGGCCGCGCCTTCGTCGCCGAACTGCGCCACCGCCGGCAAGGCGGCGTGGTGAGCGAAGTGCTGCTGATCAGCGAACATCGCGCCGAGCACGCGGCTGGTGGTCGGGTGCTCGATGCTGCGGTGGTATTTGCAGTTGAGGTTGGCGGCGGTGAAATGCACGCGGCCGTCAGCGGTGTCGGCACTCGGGCTGACGGTGGCAGCGTTGGCTACCCACATGCTCGACGCCGAGCAACTGGCAACCAGCAACGGCATCGCTTCCTTGGCGGCGCGCTCGATCACTTGCGCGTCGGTGCCGCCGAAACCCAGACGGCGCAAAGCGGCCACGTCCGGACGTTCCTGTGGCGCCAGCACGCCTTGCTGAAAGCCCATTTCCATCAGCGCTTTCATCTTCGCCAGACCTTGCAGCGCCGCTTCCTTCGGGTTCGAAGACTGCTGGCTGTTGCTCTGGGACGCAACGTTGCCGTAGGACAGACCACCGTAGTTATGGGTCGGCCCCACTAGACCGTCAAAATTGACTTCATAGGATTTCATCAGCGAGGCTCCACGAGAATCTGTTGTTATAGGCTTCAGTAACTAACTGTTCAGTGCGACCGCGTCGCGGCCATCGCGAGCAGGCTCGCTCCCACAGGGAAATGCATTCCAATGTGGGAGCGAGCCTGCTCGCGAATGGGCATCACACCATTTTCACGCCAGGTGTCAGGGCCGCCGGCAACACCAGGCTTGGGGTTTCCAGCGATGCCACCGGGTACGCGCAATAATCCGCCGCGTAATAGGCGCTGGCGCGATGGTTGCCCGACGCGCCGACACCGCCGAACGGCGCGCTGCTCGCGGCACCCGTCAGTTGCTTGTTCCAGTTGACGATGCCCGCGCGGCTTTCCAGCCAGAACTGCTGATAACGCGCTTCGGAATCCGACAGCAGACCGGCGGCCAAGCCGTAAGCGGTGTCGTTGGCTTCAGCGATTGCCGCCGCAAAATCGGTGTAGCGGATCACTTGCAGCAACGGGCCGAACAGTTCTTCGTCCGGGCGCTCAGCCACAGCGGTCACATCGAGAATGCCCGGGGTCAGCAAGGCCGATTGCGCCTGTGACTGAGTCATTGCCAGCAGGGATACCGCGCCATTGGCCAGCAAATGTTGCTGGGCATCCATAAGCGCCTTGGCCGCGCCAAGGGAAATCACCGAGCCCATGAACGGCGCCGGCTGTTGATCGAACGCGCCGACCTCGATGGTCGAGCTGACTTCAACCAGACGCTTGAGCAGGCTGTCGCCCCACGCGCCTTGCGGCACCAGCAGGCGGCGTGCACAGGTGCAGCGCTGGCCGGCAGAGATGAACGCCGACTGAATGATCGTGTAAACCGCCGCATCCAGATCCGCGACTTGGTCGACCACCAGCGGGTTGTTGCCGCCCATTTCCAGCGCGAGGATCTTGTCCGGACGCCCGGCGAACTGCTGATGCAGGTGATTGCCAGTGCGGCTCGAACCGGTGAAAAACAGGCCGTCGATGCCCGGGTTTGCCGCCAGGGCGATACCGGTTTCGCGCGCGCCTTGCAGCAGGTTCAACACGCCCGCCGGCAGACCGGCTTCGATCCAGCACTTGACCGTCAGCTCGGCGACTTTCGGCGTCAGTTCGCTGGGTTTGAACAGCACGCTGTTACCGGCCAGCAGCGCCGGCACGATGTGCCCGTTCGGCAGGTGACCGGGGAAGTTGTAGGGGCCGAACACCGCCACCACACCGTGTGGCTTGTGGCGCAGCACGGCGGTGGCGTCGCCCAGCGGG
The DNA here is from genome assembly GCF_017491705.1 of Pseudomonas sp. 86_A. Taxonomy (NCBI): domain Bacteria; kingdom Pseudomonadati; phylum Pseudomonadota; class Gammaproteobacteria; order Pseudomonadales; family Pseudomonadaceae; genus Pseudomonas; species Pseudomonas sp. 86_A. The sequence goes on from NZ_JAFGYS010000018.1 coordinate 88,630, forward strand.
CCGCTCTTCTCGCCGGTACGTTCGCGGTAGCTCTGCACCGAAATCGCGATCTTGTTGACCATGCTGGTGACTTCGGTCGCGGCTTCCCACAGCGGTTTGCCGGTTTCCTCACCGATGGTGCGGGCCAGTTCGTCGGCATGATTCTTCAGCGCAGCGGCAAATGCCTCAAGCACGCTGATGCGTTCTTCCAGCGTGCGACGTGCCCAACCCGGGAACGCCTGACGCGCTGCCTGCACGGCGGACTCGACCTGAGCGGCAGTAGCGCCCTCCCCTGACCACAGCACTTGCTGGGTCACCGGGTTCAGCGACTGGAAGGCTTCGCCCTGACCGGCCAGCCATTCACCTGCGATGTATAGCGAATTCATTATTTCGACTCCCGAGCAGCAGACAACGCCACGGCGCGCACTTGATCGCCCGCGTTGAGTTGAAGACGTTTGGCGGTCAGTGGATCGACTACCAGCGTGCCAGCGGCCAGACGGGCCGGAGCAGCAGTGATGCGGCAATCTTCGCGCTTGCGGTTATGGATGATGAACGGCGTGGCGTCGTCGCCCGGCGTACCGATCGCCAGCACCAGCGCTTCGCTGTCACGCACCGCGCGGATCTTGCTGGTTTCGCATTCGATGGCGGGGCCGGCGTCGAAGATGTCGACGTAGCCCTGATAGCTGAAACCTTCGCTCTTGAGCATCGCCAGCGCCGGCTCGGTGTCCGGGTGCACCTGACCGATGACGTTGCGCGCATCCGGCGACAGGAAGCAGGTGTACAGCGGGAATTTCGGCATCAGTTCGGCGATGAACGCCTTGTTGCCAACCCCGGTCAGGTAATCGGCCTGGCTGAATTCCATCTTGAAGAAGTGCCGGCCCAGGCTTTCCCAGAACGGCGAGCGGCCGGCTTCATCGGACACACCGCGCATCTCGGCGATGATCTTGTTGCCGAACAGCTCAGGGAACTCGGCGATGAACAGCATCCGCGCCTTGGACAGCATGCGACCGTTGAGGCCGGTGCGGTAATCGGCGTGCAGGAACAGCGAGCACAGCTCGGAGTTGCCGGTCAGGTCGTTGGCGAGGAACAGCGTCGGGATCTCGCGATAGATGTTCAGCTCCTGCGAGGCGCTGACGGTCAGGCCGACGCGGAAGTTGTACCACGGCTCACGCAGACCGACCGCGCCGGCAATGGCGGAAATCCCCACCACGCGACCGTTGTCATCTTCGAGCACGAACAGGTAGTCCGCATCGCCACGGCCGGCTTCGCCGCGAAAGGTCTTCTCGGCCCAGCCGACCCGATGGGTCAGGCGTTCTTCGTTGGCCGGCAACGTGGTCAGGCCGGTGCCGGTGCTGCGGGCCAGGTCGATCAGCGCGGATAAATCGCTGCTGCGTACGGGACGAACAATCATGCTATCTCCTCAAACGGGCCGCCTTCGCCACCCGTGAAACTCGCTAAGGCGTTAAACCGCCACCAGGCGCACGCTGGCACCTTCGCCGACGCCCAAGGCTTCGGCTGCTTCCAGATCCAGGGTCACCGGTTTACCCGGCGCGTAATCCAGCTCCAGCAACACCGCGCGGTAGTCCTGCAACTGCGCGTTGGCCACCAGATACTGGCGCCCGGCGCCTTTGACCGGCTCGCCGATCTTCACCGGCACCACACGGCTCTGGGCGATCGAACGGATCCCCGAAACACGTGCATGCAGGGTCGGGCCGCCGTCGAAAATATCGATGTAGTGATCGGTCTCGAAGCCTTCGCGCATCAGGATGTCGAAGGTGATCTGCGCACGCGGGTGCACCTGGCCCATCGCTTCTTGAGCGGAATCCGGCAGCAGCGGCACGTAGATCGGGTAATGAGGCATCAGTTCTGCGAGGAACGTACGGCTCTTCAGGCCACACAGGCGCTCGGCCTCGGCGTAGTTGAGGTCGAAGAAGTTGCGGCCGATCGCGTCCCAGAACGGCGAGTCGCCATTCTCGTCGCTGTAGCCGACGATCTCGGTCACCACCGAATCAGCGAAACGCTCCGGGTGGCTGGCGACGAACAGCAGACGGCCACGGGAGTTGAGCTCGGACCATGGCGAACCCACCAGCTCGCGCTGCACGTAGAAACTGGTCAGCAAGCTGTTGCCGGTCAGGTCGTGGCACTGCGAAAGCACGTGGATCTTGTTGTGGATCTTCAGCTCGCGGGACGCGTGGACGAAGGTCTCGTTGCGGAAGCTGTAGAACGGCTCCGAATAACCGGCCGAGGCAACGATGGCCGAGCAACCGACCAGTTTGCCGGTGGCGGTGTCTTCAAGGACGAAGAAGTAGCTCTCCTCGCCATTGAAGCTCACTTCGGCGGCAAACGAGGCTTCGCTTGCGGCGATCTTGTCGCTCAGACGTTCCACGTCATCCGGCAAGGAAGTGACACCAATCGGACTGTCCGCAGCCAGACGCTGTACCTCGCCCAGATCAGCCATTTGCGCAGGGCGCATCACCAGCATGGTGTCACTCCTTTCTCTTATAAAAATTTACTGAAAAAAACACCGGATACTGTGGGAGCGAGCCTGCTCGCGAAAGCGGTCTATCTGTCAGCAAAAATGTTGACTGACACGCCCTCTTCACGAGCAGGCTCGCTCCCACAATGGAACTCGCCCGGTATCAAAAATTGGGTTCGACGCCTGAAATGCTCAGGCGTCGAAGGGTCTATCAGGCTTGCGTCAGTTTTGCGGCAGCGCGTTCGAAGCGGTCCAGACCGGCATCGATATCGGCGTCTTCCACCACCAGGCTCGGGGCGAAACGGATCACGTCCGGGCCAGCCTGCAGAATCATCAGGCCTTCTTTTTCAGCAGCGTTGAAGATGTCCTTGGCCTTGCCTTTCCAGGCTTCGCTCAGCACACAACCGATCAACAGACCGAGACCGCGCACCTGAGTGAACAGGCCGTATTTCTCGCCGATCTGCTGCAGGCGGGTCTTGAACTTGTCGTGCTTGGCGTTGACGCCGTTCAGCACCTGAGGGGTGTTGATCACGTCGATCACCGCTTCAGCTACCGCGCACGCCAGCGGGTTGCCGCCGTAAGTGGTGCCGTGGGTGCCGACGACCAGATGCTTGGCCAGCGCTTCGGTGGTCAGCATGGCCGCGATCGGGAAACCGCCGCCCAGGCTCTTGGCGCTGGTCAGGATGTCCGGGGTCACGCCGTAATGCTGGTAGGCGAACAGGTGGCCGGTGCGGCCCATGCCGGTTTGCACTTCGTCGAACACCAGCAGCGCGTTGTGTGCGTCGCACAGTTCACGGGCACCTTGCAGGTAAGCCTGTTCGGCCGGCAGCACACCGCCCTCACCCTGGATCGGTTCCAGCACGACCGCACAGGTCTTGTCGGAAACGGCCGCTTTCAGCGCCGCCAGGTCGTTGTAAGGAACGTGGGTGATACCGGTGATTTTCGGACCGAAACCGTCGGAATACTTCGACTGGCCACCGACGTTAACGGTGAACAGGGTACGGCCGTGGAAGCTGTTGAGCGCGGCGATGATCTCGTATTTTTCGCTGCCGAAACGATCGAACGCCACACGACGGGCCAGCTTGAACGCGGCCTCGTTCGCTTCAGCGCCGGAGTTGCAGAAGAACACGCGCTCGGCGAAGGTGGCGTCGATCAGCTTGTGCGCCAGACGCAGGGCCGGTTCGTTGGTGAACACGTTGGACACGTGCCACAGCTTGTTCGCTTGCTCGGTCAGCGCACCCACCAGCGCCGGATGCGCGTGGCCCAATACGTTGACGGCAATCCCGCCGGCGAAGTCGATCAGCTCGCGGCCGCTCTGGTCCCAGACACGGGAACCGGCGCCACGCACCGGAATGAAAGCGGCAGGCGCGTAGTTGGGAACCATTACCTGGTCGAAATCGGCGCGTTCTACCGCAGCGTGCTCAACGGACATCGGAGTCTCCTGATGAGGGCCACCCGCCTGAAACTGGCGAGCGATGGGGGGATTGTAAGGACAGTTTTCAGCCCGGCCTTGTCGCCAAGCGACAACTTCTTATAGCGCAAACCCCGGATTTTCCCGGGTTTACGGCAATGCGACATATAGCGTCGCAAAGGCGCAGTTTAACTGGCGGCAAGGGTTTGCGTCAGACCTGCTGCTTTGTAACCCAAGACGATTTTTCAAGTGCGGTATATATGTACCGCACGCGGTCGACTTTCTCGGGTTCTCCTAGGGGACTTTCCCATTCGACGGCTACTTCCTGAATGAACAACGAAGCAATCGACTCCGACCCGTTCCACGACCTGAAACCCGACACGCACTACTCGCCACTGATCGATAGCATTCCGGACTGGTTACGCCAGTCCGCGCCCCACACTGGACCAGAGGCCGAGGCCTGCGCCTGAGCGACGAGTTGGGCAACACACTCTGGCAAAGCAGCGCCCCCGAACTGCCCGTTCTAGAGTTGGTGGCGACCCGACTCGAGGGTGGCGACCTGCTGAAGACGGTGTTGACGCTGTTGCCGGAAAGCGAAGCCAAGGCTTTGATGGGCGAACCGTTCGGTGCCCCGGCCCAGCGCCTGGAAGCCCGAACCCGGCGGCTGAGACAGGCGTTGTCACAATTGGCGCGAGACCAACGCCAACACCTGTTCGATCAGCGCTATCGCCGACTGGAACAGGGCGCCGATGCCCTGACGCAAAAAGTCATGGATGCCGACGCATTGCCACGCAGCGTTGCCCAGGTTTTGCTCGACGGTGCGACCGACACCGAGCGCCAGCAACTCAAGCGCGGCACGCTGTCACCGCGCCTGACCGAGCAGGCCTCGGAGGCAGGATTACAGGTGCGCCTGACGCGTGCCTACGAAGGCCTTGAACTGCAATCGAGCGCCGACAACGCCGACACGCAAATACTTGCACTGCACACGCTGGAGCATTTGCCCGGCTGGTCTGGGCAACTGCGAATCGAAGTACGCCACTATTCCCCCGACGGTGCACTGCTCGACAGCATCGGTGCCGCCGATGCACCGACGCATAAAACCCTGGTGCTGCGCGCCGAGGGCGACCATCAGGCCTTTGACGATGCCGGGGCCGAGCTCAGCGGTGGCGAATCGTTTTACAACTGTCTGCTTCGGGCCATGCCTGACAGCGAGCGCTCAGCCTTGAATCTGCACATCGGCGAAGGCGAGAAGCTCAGGCTGTCGATCAGGGATAACGCGCTGGGCCGCGATGCCCTGCGTCCGCTTCTGGCAAACAAGCCAACCTACAAACCCGCCTACGACCCCACTGTCATGCGCCTGCTTGGCGGCACCGACGGCTACAATTTCATGCCGCAAAACACGCCGACCCTGACGCAGCGAGCCGGCGCGCTGTTTCCTCAGTTATCGCCCGGCCAGCTCGAATCGTTCGTCGATCGATTGCAACGTCACCCCTCCGGCCCCCGGGCAGAACTCACCCGGATGATGAATCAACACACGCAACTGCACAGCACCCTGAGCGCCTGGAGCGACGCGGTCCCGCAACAATTCCCGGTCACCGGGGTCGCGCTCACGCATGAGCAAATCGTCGTCCAGCGCTCCATCCGCCAGCGCCTCATGCACGACCTGATCAACCTCTGGCGCCTGCAGGAAACCATTCCGGACGCCGAGGAGTATTTCGTTGACTTCCGTTTTATTCAGCCGGTCATTGGCGAGTTGCCCGTGCTCGACAGCGAATTTACCTGCGTCAGACAGCTCACCCTCGAAGGGCATCCGGCAACGCGCGGCGTCCATGAGTTTCTGCGCAGTTTTACCGGCTTGCAGCGCATGGCTTTACGCAATTTCAACCTGGGGCGTCTGCCGGAAGACCTTGTGCAGTCCTCACAGATCCAGGAACTGATCCTCAGCGACTGCGCCATCACCCTCACCCAGGAAAGCCACGCCGTGCTGGCGAACCTGACACGACTGACCACCCTGGATCTGTTCAAGAACCCGCTGGGCCTGGCGCCAAACGTCGAACACATGCCGGACCTGAATTACATCGATGTGTCGGAAACCGGACTCTCCAGCCTTCCTGCCGGACTGCTGACCCGGCCGCATCTGCGTACCGCCCTGCTCAATGACAACGCCATCGAACACCTGCCCGCCGAACTCTTCGAACTGCCTTCAAAGGTTCAGGAAGGGATCGACGCCGGCGGCAATCCGCTCGCCGCCGGCGACATGGAGCGCATCAAACAACACTTTTCCAGCACACAAGTCGATTTCGGTGTGTCGGCCGCCGGTACCGACATTCAGCGAGTACAGGCGCTGTACCCGCTGATGGATCAAGAAGAGGCCAGTCATTTTGTCTATCTGTTGCCGGGCAATCTGGCCGAAGGACGTCAGGAGCTGACACGCCTGGAAGCTGAACTCGCCACCCTTGAAAGCGACCTCGCAGCCTGGACGGCCGACGTCCCGGCGCTTTACCCGCGCAGCCAGCAACCGTTCACCGCCCAAGAGCTGCAAATTGAACATTTGAGTCGGGATGAATGCAGGCAGCAGTTATTGCGCTGCTGGCGCCGGGAGGTCGAGTCGGATGACTTCAGTGACTTGATGCACCCAGGCTTCCAATTGACCCTCGACACACAGGTGACCGGCCCACTGCCCCGGGTGAAAGCCGACTTCAGCCATGTATCGCTGATGTTCCTGGAAAGCAGCCACGGCCTTACCGGTGGCGTGTCGGGCTTTCTGGAAAGTTTCCCGAATCTGAAGGCTCTGACCCTGCGTCAGTTCGACCTGGACCACTTGCCGCCGGCCATTTTCACCATGGGCAAATTACGCTCACTGAACCTGGCCGATTGCTCGATCAGTCTGTCGCATAACACTGCGCTGGAACTGGCACAAATGAGTCAGCTGGAATTCATCGATCTGAGCAACAACCCCCTGGCTCGTACCCCCGATGTCAGCCAGATGCCGCAGCTGTCCAGCCTGTTGCTCGGCAACACCGGCATCAGCGAGCTGCCCTCCGGATTACGCCAGCTCGAGCACTTGCAGATGGCGGATTTGAGCAACAACGAAATCGTCGACGTGCCCCACGACATTCTGGAGTGGCCACGGGAGTTCAGCGAAAACATCGACCTGCAAGGCAACCCTTTTTCGCAAGCGAGCCTGCAACTGCTGATCAGCTACTTCAGGCTGACCAGCGTTGATTTTGGTATCGATGCCGTGATCGAGAACGCGGAACTGGAAGTGTCGTCCTCGGGAGAATCAGGCCCGGACGAGTGACCCGACTCAGCCGCGCTCGGGGGGCACCGACGACAGCTCGAACGGACTGCTGCTGCGCCGCTGATTGCGATCTTCCCGCGGCGTGGCGCCGAAGAAGTTGCGGTAGGCGCTGGAGAAATGCGGCCCCGAAGAGAAACCACAGGACAGGCCGATCTGGATGATCGACTTGCTGGTTTGCATCAACATCTGCCGGGCCTTGTTCAGGCGCAGTTCCAGGTAATACTGGCTCGGCACGCGGTTGAGGTATTGCTTGAAGATCCGCTCCAGTTGCCGACGGGACACGCACACGTGCTGGGCGATTTCGTCGGTGGTCAGCGGCTCTTCGATGTTGGCTTCCATCAGCAGCACCGCCTGGGTGAGTTTCGGATGGCTGGAGCCGATACGGTTCTGCAGTGGAATGCGCTGACGCTCGCCGCCCTCGCGGATGCGCTCGACCACCAGCTCTTCGGACACCGCACCGGCCAGTTCCGCACCGTGATCACGAGCCAGCACCGCCAACAGCAGGTCGAGTACCGACATGCCGCCACAGGCGGTCAAGCGATCGCGGTCCCAGTCGAACAGGTGACTGGTGGCGATGACTTTCGGGAAGCGCTCGGCGAAGTCGTCCTGCCAACGCCAGTGCACCGCCGCACGGTAACCATCGAGCAAACCGAGTTGCGCCAACGGATAGACACCGGCCGACAGACCGCCGATTACGCAACCGGCACGCACCAGCTGCTTGAGCGCGCTGCTGAGCGCCGGGGCCAGGGTGGTCGGCGGCTCGTCAGCGAGCAGGAACAGTTTCTGGAAATTCTCCAGCTTGCCGGTCCAGGCCTCGCCCGGCAGTTGCCAGGCACCGTCGGCTGCGGCGTCTGTCACGGCTTCGGCCTGCAGGAACGACAGCTCGTAAACCACCTCCGGGTGCACCCGCTGAGCAACACGCAAGGCCTCCTCCGCCAGCGCCAGCGTCAGAGCTTTAGTGCTGGGCCAAATCAGGAAACCAATTCGATGGGCAGTCATGGGCGGGCAATCCGAAACGAAGAACGGTGATGAAGGCATGGGCCAATGCTAGCCCGTAAATGAACGCAAATCTCGAAACTGCACAGATCAAATGTAGGAGTGAGCCTGCTCGCGATGGCGGTGAAACAGTCAACATTATTGCTGTCTGAACCACCGCTTTCGCGAGCAGGCTCACTCCTACAAGGGATTTTGGTCAGTCCCTAGGTCGCGAAGCATGACCTAATTTGGTGCATAACGGCAGCGATTACTTGAGGCTACCCGACAGGAACTGCTGCAAACGCTCCGATTGCGGATTGACCAGCACTTCGCGCGGGTTGCCGCTTTCTTCAACCACGCCTTTGTGCAGGAACACCAACTGGTTCGACACTTCACGGGCAAAGCCCATTTCGTGCGTGACCACGACCATGGTGCGACCTTCCTGGGCCAGCGCTTGCATCACCTTCAGCACGTCGCCAACCAGTTCCGGATCGAGGGCCGAGGTCGGTTCGTCGAACAGCATCACTTCCGGTTCCATCGCCAGTGCACGGGCGATGGCCACACGCTGCTGCTCGCCACCGGACATGTGCCCCGGGAACGCGTCTTTACGATGGGCCACGCCAACCTTGTTCAGGTAGTGCTCGGCTTTCTCGCGGGCTTCGGCCTTGGACACGCCCAGTACGTGGACCGGCGCTTCCATGATGTTTTCCAGCGCGGTCATGTGCGACCACAGGTTGAAGTGCTGGAACACCATCGACAGGCGCGAACGCATACGTTGCAGCTGTTTCGGATCAGCGGCTTTCAGCGCGCCGTCCTTGTTCGCCACCAGTTTCAGCTCTTCGTTGTTGAGCAGGATCTTGCCCGCGTGCGGCTGCTCGAGCAGGTTGATGCAGCGCAGGAAAGTACTTTTGCCGGAGCCACTGGAGCCGATGATGCTGATCACATCGCCGGCTGCCGCTTTCAGGGACACGCCCTTGAGCACTTCGTGACTGCCATAGCGTTTATGCAGGTCTTGGACTTCAAGTTTGTACATGCGGTCGGTTCTCACAAAAACAGTCAGTCAGTCGTTGAGCAAGCGCCCGTGACGCAGCGCTTCGCGCCCCGCCACCTTGGCCAGCCAGAAACCGGGTTGGGCATAGCGCAGCCGTTCAATGGCAAACAGCACCCCGGAGGTACCAGCACACACCGTGCTGACCCGATCGGACACAGGATCGATCACTTCGAAAATCTCATCCCCGGCTTCGACCCACTCGCCGGGTTTACGCAAAAAGCTCACCACACCAGGATGCGGTGCCAACAGCAATTGCGTGCCTTCGAACGGCATACCTTCACAGGCTTCGTGCGCCGGTTTCGGCCACTCACCGGTGATCAGGCCCTGCTCGGCGAGGAACGCCAGAATGCCTTCGGCCCACGCCAGCGCATCCGCGCGATCAGTATTGGCCTGACCGCCCAGCTCGACGGTGGTCGCCAGGCACGCCAGCGGAATCTGCGCGTCAGGGAACTGCCGCGACAGACGCAGCCACGGCAACGAGCACGCCTCATCGAAGGAGCTGCCGCCGGAGTCTTCCGCCAGCAAGCCGACCTTCACGTTCAGGTGCGCGGCCAGCGAACGCCACTGCGGCCAGTGCTGCGGCAGCGCGTACATGTGCAGCGCGGCTTCAGCGTCGCAGTGCAAGTCCAGCACCACATCGGCGGTGCAGGCGTGGCTCAGCAAAACACGCTGCATGCCTTGCAACTGGCTGCTCGCCTCGGGCAATGCCGCCAGATGATCAGCCATGGCCTGACGGATCAGGCGAATGTTGGCGTGCGGATCATCACCGAGGCTGTCGGCCAATGCCGCCGCAACCGGCGCGCTCAACTCGACGAAATCGCGGTTGAAGTTCTTGCCGCTGCCCGCCTCGAAACGCCCCTGATGATTGCCTTGCAGCAATTGGCCGAGACCCAGCGGGTTGGCGACCGGCACCAGCTCGATCACGCCGTTGAGCAGACCTTGGGCTTCGAGCTCGCCAAGACGCTTTTTCAGCTCCCAGGCGGTGCGCATGCCCGGCAGTTCGTCAGCGTGCAGGCTGGCCTGGATGTAGGCCTTGCGCTCACCGCTGCCGAAGCGGAATACCGAGATCTTGCGCTCGCTGCCCAGGTGACTCCACGGCAATACGTGATCAATGCGTTCCATATCAGTGCTTCCGTGGCGCGAGGTAGCTCAGCCAGCGCCGCTCGGCCAGCTTGAACAGCTTCACCAGAATGAAGGTCAGGCACAGGTAGAACAGGCCGGCGGTGATGTACGCCTCGAACGGCAGGTAGTACTGCGCGTTGACGGTACGGGCCGCGCCGGTGATGTCGATCAGGGTCACGATGGACGCCAGACTGGTGGTCTGCAGCATCATGATCACTTCGTTGCTGTACTGCGGCAGCGCCCGGCGCAAGGCCGATGGCAACAGGATGCGTTTGTACAGCTTGAAGCGCGACATGCCCATGGCCTTGGCGGCTTCGATCTCACCGTTCGGCGTGGCCTTGAGGCTGCCGGCGATGATTTCGGCGGTGTAGGCGCTGGTGTTGATCGCGAAGGCCAGGCACGCACAGAACGTCGCGCTGGACAGCCACGGCCACAAGAAGCTTTCACGGACTGCTTCGAACTGCGCCAGACCGTAGTAGATCAGGAACAGTTGCACCAGCATCGGCGTACCGCGAATCACGTAGGTGTACAGCCACGCGGCGCCGTTGACGATCGGGTTCTTGGAGACGCGCATCAGGCCCAGCGGCAATGCCGCCAAAAGACCGAACAACAGCGACAGCGCGAGCAGTTTGAGGGTGGTCAGCAGGCCGCCGAGGTATAGCGGCATGGCCTCCCAAATGACGTTGTAGTCGAAGATCATAGATCAGCCGCCCTTACGCCTACCGAGTAGCGCTTCTCAAGGTGACGCAGCGCCAGCAACGAGACACTGGTGATCACCAGGTACATCGCCGCCACTGCGAGGAAGAAGGTGAAAGGCTCGCGGGTGGCATCTGCCGCCTGCTTGGCCTTGAACATCATGTCTTGCAGACCGACCACCGAAATCAGCGCGGTGGCCTTGGTCAGAACCAGCCAGTTGTTGGTGAAGCCGGGAATCGCCAGGCGAATCATCTGCGGCACCATCACCCGGAAGAACACCTGAAAACTGCTCATGCCGTAGGCCATGCCGGCTTCAGCCTGGCCTTTCGGGATGGCCATGAAGGCGCCACGGAAGGTTTCCGACAGGTACGCACCAAAGATGAAACCGAGGGTGCCGATACCGGCGGCCAGCGGATTCAGGTCAATGTAGTCGTCATAGCCGAGCATCGGGGCGACGCGGTTGAGCAGGTCCTGACCGCCGTAGAAGATCAGCAGGATCAGCACCAGGTCGGGAATCCCGCGGATCACCGTGGAATACAGATCGCCCAGCCATGCCAGCCAGCGAATCGGCGACAGGCGCAACGCGACCCCGATCAGCCCGAGAACGATGGCCAGGGCCATGGACGACAAGGCGAGCTGAAGCGTCAGCCATGCGCCATCGAGGATGACAGCCCCGTAGCCTTTCAACATGATTCAGGTCCTCGAAAGTTGGGATGAAAAAATGGCGCAAACCGCAGAGATCCTGTTGCTTGCGCCATTTCTGACTTGTCGCAGAGACGTGTTACTTGCCGTAGATATCGAAGGCGAAGTATTTGTCCTGGATGGCTTTGTATTTGCCGTTTTCGCGGATGGCCGCGATGGCGGAGTTGATCTTGTCTTTCAGCGCGTCACCCTTGCGCACAGCGATGCCGACGCCGTCGCCGAAGTATTTGACGTCGGTGAACTGCGGGCCAACAAAGGCGAAGCCTTTGCCGGAATCAGTGTTCAGGAAGCCGTCCTGCAGCAGGGTGGCGTCCGCCACGGTACCGTCGAGGCGACCGGCGGCCACGTCGAGGTAGATTTCGTTCTGCGAGCCGTATGGCTTGATCTCGGCACCCAGCGGGGCGAGGACTTCGCGAGCGAAACGCTCGTGGATCGAACCACGTTGCACGCCGATGTTCTTGCCCTTGAGCTCAGACAGGTTGTCGCTGACAACGGTGCCTTGCTTCATGACCAGACGTGCCGGGGTGTTGTAGTACTTGTTGGTGAAGTCCACAGACTTCTTGCGGTCTTCAGTGATCGACATGGACGACAGGATCGCGTCGATCTTGCGCACTTTCAGCGCCGGGATCAGACCGTCGAACTCTTGCTCGACCCACACACACTTGACCTGCATCTGCTCGCACAGGGCGTTGCCGATGTCGTAGTCGAAACCGACGATGCTGCCATCCGGCGCTTTGGAAGCGAACGGAGGGTAAGCCGCTTCGATACCGATCTTCAGAGGTTTTTCATCAGCGAAGGAATTCAGCGACAGCACGGAGGACAGTGCCAGGGCGCCAAGCAGCACAAGTTTCTTCATCTTGGGACTCCATCGGTAAAGGGCAAAAACGGCAGAGTGAGCGACAGCCCAATATGCGAATGGGTGAATCGGGAAAGCGGCGCAGCATCGGTGGGAAATTTCCCATTGAAACCATCGGGGGTTTCAACGTCAGCCACGATGAGCGAGTGATCGGCATTCTAACGACAGGCCCGAAGCCGATATTTCTTCAATGCGACAACTAATTACAGATGCACAGAGAAACCCGCTTGAGCGCATTGACAGCCTTGCAAATTCATGCAAGAGCGAAAGACAGTGAACCGATCTATGCTGCAAATTGCGGGCCTATTATTCGCAAACCCTTCTAATCCGGCAAGCGCAGCGTTGTGTCTTATTTTTCCTTGGGGGTTTTGAGGCTCTAAAACGGGGAGTTGCGTTTCCCTTCGCCCCGCTGCGGGGCGGGCGGTTACACATTTGGTTACGTGGAAGGCGCGCGGTAACAGCGGGAAATGTCTTACGCGGGAAATCGATAATTATTGGTTGGGTGGGTTTTGCTTCTCACAGCGAACTACAACGGCGCCTGACAGATCGCTATCGCGAGCAGGCTCACTCCTACAGTTGACCGCGTACCACCTGAAGAAACGCTATCAACTGTAGGAGTGAGCCTGCTCGCGATGAAGCCAGCCCAGACACCACAAAACCTCCAGACACAAAAAAGCCCCGCCCGGCAATCACCGGACAGGGCTTCTCAATGCATCAGACAGGCTTAAGCCACATTCATCGTCTTGTGCGTATCAATCAAATGCTGCACCACACCCGGATCCGCCAAGGTCGAGATATCCCCCAACCCGTCGTATTCCGCAGTAGCGATCTTGCGCAGAATCCGCCGCATGATCTTGCCCGAACGGGTCTTCGGCAGCCCAGGCGCCCACTGGATCACGTCCGGCGAAGCAATCGGGCCGATCTCTTTACGCACCCAATTCTTCAGTTCCAGGCGCAGTTGCTCGCTCGGCTCCTCGCCATTTTTCAACGTGACATAGACATAAATGCCCTGCCCCTTGATGTCGTGCGGCACACCGACCACCGCCGCTTCGGCGACTTTCGGGTGGGCGACCATCGCGCTTTCGATCTCGGCGGTGCCCATGCGGTGGCCAGAGACGTTGAGCACGTCGTCCACACGCCCGGTGATCCAGTAATAACCATCAGCGTCACGGCGCGCACCGTCACCGGTGAAGTACATGCCACGGAAGGTCTTGAAGTAGGTGTCGACGAAACGGTCGTGATCGCCATACAGGGTGCGCGCCTGACCCGGCCACGAATCGAGAATCACCAGATTGCCTTCGGCCTCGCCCTCGATGATGTTGCCGAGGTTGTCGACCAGCGCCGGCACCACACCGAAGAACGGACGCGCCGCCGAACCCGGCTTCAGCGCATGCGCACCTGGCAGCGGGCTCATCATGTTGCCGCCGGTTTCGGTCTGCCACCAGGTATCGACGATCGGGCAACGCGACTTACCGACGTTCTTGTAATACCAGTCCCAGGCTTCCGGGTTGATCGGCTCGCCCACCGAACCGAGCAGACGCAGGCTGCTGCCATCCGCGCCTTCAACGGCGGCGGTGCCGGAGGCCATCATCGCGCGGATCGCGGTCGGTGCGGTGTAAAGGATATTGACCTTGTGCTTGTCGACAATCTTCGCCACCCGGGTGATGTCCGGATAGTTCGGCACGCCTTCGAACAGCAGGGTGGTCGCGCCATTGGCCAGCGGGCCGTAGACGATGTAGCTGTGACCAGTGACCCAGCCGACGTCGGCGGTGCACCAGTAGATTTCGCCCGGGCGGTAGTCGAACACACGCTCGTGGGTCATCGCCGCATACAACAGATAACCGCCGGTGGTGTGCTGCACGCCCTTCGGCTTGCCGGTGGAGCCGGAGGTGTAAAGGATGAACAGCGCCTCTTCAGCGCCCATCTCTTTCGGCGCGCAAACGGTGCCCGCCACTTTCATCAAGTCTTCGTACCAGATGTCGCGATGCTGGTTCCACTTGATGTCACCACCGGTGCGCTTGCACACGATGACTTTCTGGATGCTGCTGGTTTCCGGGTTGGTCAGCGCGTCGTCGACGTTGGCCTTGAGGGAAATCTTCTTGCCGGCACGGATGCCTTCGTCAGCGGTGATCACTACTTTCGAGCGGCAGTCGATGATGCGCCCGGCCAGCGCTTCCGGCGAGAAGCCGCCGAACACCACCGAGTGAATCGCGCCGATCCGGGTGCAGGCCAGCATGGCGACCACGGCTTCGGGAATCATCGGCATATAGATAGTCACCACGTCGCCGCGGTGCACGTCCTGACCACGCAGGGCGTTGGCCAGTTTGCAGACTTGTTCGTGCAGTTCGCGGTAAGTGATGTTGCGGCTTTCGGAAGGATCGTCGCCTTCCCAGATGATTGCGATCTGATCGCCGCGCTCGGCCAGGTGACGGTCGAGGCAGTTGTAGGAAACGTTCAGGGTGCCGTCGGCGAACCATTTGATGTCGACATGGTGATCGTCGAAGGAAGTCTGCTTCACCGTGGTGAAAGGCTTGATCCAGTCGAGGCGCTTGGCTTGCTCGCGCCAGAAACCGTCAGGGTTGACGACCGACTGCTGGTACATGGCTTTGTAGGTCGCCTCGTCAGTCAGCGTATTGGCCAGAACCTCGGGACGAACGGGATACAGAGAAGCCGCACTCATCTTTCTTACCTCGGTGGAATAGTTGTTTTTGTATGACCCCGTTGTAACGGGGCGGGGGCCATAGAACCATTCGACGATGGTAGTAACAACCCCTGCGCCCTCAAGACCCCAACCCTGTAGGAGCTGCCGAAGGCTGCGATCTTTTGATCTTGCCCTTTAAAAACAGGATCAAAAGATCGCAGCCTTCGGCAGCTCCTACAGGGGATTTTTGGTGTTTTGTGGGGATTGTTACCAAATCTGCCAAAGGTGTTTATCAAAACCCGCTCTGTTTACCCCCGCCCCACCTCCCTAAAATTCACCTCGCCGACAAGGCAAACGCGATTAACAACGTTACAGCCCCCACGAAGGCCGTTAATCCAGCTCTTAAGTAATAACTGCAAACGATGAAGTTCCACACGCAACCCTAAAAAGGTTGCGTGACCCCACTCGACCTCAAAAAGGTAAATTTGAAATGAAAGCTTTATTGGTTCTGGCCCTCAGCAGTCTGTGCGCAACCGCCATGGCAGACGAGGTCCCGACTGATGTCGCACAGCAACAACCGGTGATCGAGGAATACACTTACTCGACTCATCTGGACATCGCCAAAGTGGTATCGATGAGCGAAGTGCCGAATGTCTGTGAAGTGGTACCGGCAAAAATGGAGTACGACGACTCCAAGGGTCAGCGTCACATTCTGCGTTACAGCGTCATGGGTAACGGCTGCACCAATTGATGCGTTCAGACTGCACCGAATTGGCCCCCTAAGCGCAACATTGAAGGTCGATTCCAGCCCGATTTCGGTCGGGCTCAGTTGTGTTTGGAGTCGTCAAAAATGCTTGCAAAACACTAGATGTAGTGAAAAACCGGTTTTTTTGTTCGTTTTTTGAGCAAATCCACATTTACGAAATTTCTGCGAAAAAAAATCTATCCCCGGCAAAGCCCTGTAAACCCGCACTCTCATCGAAAAACCAGCCTCCTCGACCGCTCCATGCGCGGATTCGCCTCAGCACAGCCCGTTTTTTTTCCCTATAATGCCGCCCTAATCGGGACAGCAATATTCCCTTACAGGGATGAACAGCCAATCTGAAGCCCCGCAGCAGCGTTCAACGCGAGCTGCGCCCGTCAGAGGCTCTCGGAACCCCGAACAAAATTCTGTTTTATTGCCTGCCTTAGCTGCTGCAAAAAACGATTCCTTAAGATCCAACGCGGTCTGTACGACCGTGTGAACCACCCAACCAATCAGGTTTCACACGGGGCGACAGGCCCTCACGCAGGAGACGACACGTCATGCTGAGCTGGGACGAATTCGACAAAGAAGACAGTGAAGTAGCAACCGTGAAAGGCGCCAACGCCGGCCACGCTACTGAAGCCAACATGGACCGCCTCGACAGCGCCGGCGGTGCCGCAGCGCTGGAAGCCCGCGCCGTCACCGCCGACGACTCGGCCGCCGTGGCCCGTGCCAAGGCCGCACTGGATTCCCTCGACGTCGCCGAAGGCCTCGCCGAACTCGAAGGCGCCTCCGCCCGTGTCGCCGTTGACGAAAAGCGCATGATCAACTGCCGCGCCGACCTCAACCAACTCGTACCTTTCAAGTACGACTGGGCCTGGCAGAAGTACCTGGACGGCTGTGCAAACCACTGGATGCCGCAAGAAGTCAACATGACCGCCGACATCGCCCTCTGGAAAAACCCGGAAGGCCTGACCGACGACGAGCGCCGCATCGTGATGCGCAACCTCGGCTTCTTCTCCACCGCCGACTCCCTGGTTGCCAACAACCTGGTTCTGGCCGTGTACCGCCTGATCACCAACCCGGAATGCCGCCAGTACATCCTGCGCCAGGCCTTCGAAGAGGCGATCCACACCCACGCCTACCAGTACTGCATCGAATCGCTGGCCATGGATGAAGGCGAGATCTTCAACATGTACCACGAGATCCCATCGGTCGCCAAAAAGGCAGCCTGGGGCCTGAAATACACCCGTTCGATCTCCGATCCGAAGTTCGAAACCGGCACCCCGGACACCGACAAAGAACTGCTGCGCAACCTGATCGCCTACTACTGCGTTCTGGAAGGCATCTTCTTCTACTGCGGCTTCACCCAAATCCTCTCCATGGGCCGCCGCAACAAAATGACCGGCGTCGCCGAGCAGTTCCAGTACATCCTGCGCGACGAATCCATGCACCTGAACTTCGGCATCGACGTGATCAACCAGATCAAAATCGAAAACCCACACCTGTGGGATGCCGAAATGAAGGAAGAAGCGACCCAGATGATTCTGCAGGGTACGCAACTGGAGATCGAATACGCGCGCGACACCATGCCTCGCGGCGTACTGGGCATGAACGCGGCGATGATGGAGGACTACCTGAAGTTCATCGCTAACCGTCGTTTGTCGCAGATCGGTTTGAAAGAAGAGTACCCAGGGACGACTAACCCGTTTCCTTGGATGAGCGAGATTATGGACTTGAAGAAAGAGAAGAATTTCTTTGAAACTCGCGTGATCGAATACCAAACTGGTGGTGCGTTGAGCTGGGACTAATGGTCTCGCTTGACACGATTTGACGATTGCTGCCTGAGTCGAAAAGTCGAGAAAGCAAAAAGCCCCGATTTGATCGGGGCTTTTTTATGGGTGATGGGTAACTCTTTTCACGCCTACGGCACAGCGCTCAATCTCCTACAGCACTTACAGCCGCGTCCCATTGAAGCCTGCTACGAGCGCTACTAAGCTCTATCGCAGGTGCCTAAGAAACGCCCAACGTAGAAAGCTCGGTCAGTGACACAGACGTGTAATTCGTCGGTGGTAACTGCTCTGCTCGTTGGGATTTCTTAAGTCCGCTCTACGTTGGGGTCAGGCCCTCCCAAAATCTAACGTAGAGGTCATAGATATGTCTGATCCGCTCCCGGTAATAGTGTTCTCTCGCCACAACCTTTCTCTCCATGCCCTTCTATTAGAAAACCAGCCTTGGTTCTCCGCTCGCGATGTCGGCCGCTTGATGGGTTTCCATCTGAATGATCGGGTGGTCAACAAGCTAGATAGCGATCAGCGCCGCGTCATGTGGATTGAGTACTTTCGAGAACCAGAACAGCACCTGATGCTCAGTGAGTCCGGGGTGTACGCGCTGTTGGTCTATCACTACGTTCCGGGTAATCGGTTGTTGCGGGAATGGCTGACCAATGAGGTGGTGCCGACATTGCGCGATGCTGCAGATTCGGGAAATTCAAATCGGCCAATGTTGAGCTTATTGGATTGGCCGGAGATGTCATTGAGTTTGCTGCATTGGCAGGATGAGGGCTGGATTCGGCTTCGGGATATGCCTTACCTGTTGAACGATCAAAATCCACGACGAGCATCTTTAGAGAAACCCTGGTGGCGAAGAGTTACACAGGTGTTTCAGTCCTCGAAGCACTCGATGGGCTAGGCATGGGCTTGTAGGATCGCGCGGGATCCGTCGCTGTTTTCTGTAGGAATTTTCGTAGACATCAGTGATGGCCACTCAGTATCGTCCGAGGGTTTTCAACCCTCGGCGATTGTATGGACACGGAAAACAGTAATAACGATTGGAGTGACGTAGAGATTCAGGCGGCGGTCGACGCCTATCTCAAAATGCTGGCACGCGAGCAGAGCGGCCAGAAATTCGTCAAGACTGAGGAAAATCGGATCTTACGTGACGGTCCCTTAGCCGGTCGGACTAAAGGCTCAGTCGAGTTTCGGATGCAGAACATCTCTACCGTGCTGGTAGAAATGGGTCGAACGCGTATTGAAGGCTACAAACCTGCCAAGAATGTTGGCGCAAATGTAGCGCTCAGCATCCGTAAGGCACTTGATGCTTCTACTGTTCTGACACTTGAAGATTCTGATCCAACGGCGGACGAAGCATTGCTCGAGCAACGCGCGGCTAAATTTGAGCGAAAGCAATTTGATTACGTTCCCAAAGGGATAAAAACACCAATCCAAACGACTTCCACTAGAAAGGTTTACTTTCGCGATCCTGAATTGAGGGGCTGGGTTCGTCAGCAAGCCAATGGAAAGTGCGAAGGTTGTGGCAAAGCAGCGCCATTTGAAAAGGATGGGAAACCGTTTTTAGAAGTACATCACGTCAAGCACATGTCGCAAAAGGGTTCGGACCTTGAGACTAATGTTGTCGCGTTGTGTCCCAACTGTCACCAACGTTGCCACCATTCGGACGACAGAGAGGCTTTCACTGCTTGGCTGTATGACAACGTTGGAAGACTCGAAAAGGAATAATCGCGGTTTATCTGAATAACCGTATTGGCTGATCTTGGGGCTGCTTCGCAGCCCAGCGGGAGCAAGCTCCCTCGCCCCAGGGGTGAATCGCTGCCTGCAGTGGCGGGGGGAGGATTGAAATTTGGTTGATGCCTGGAATCGCCAGCAGGCTGGCTCCCACAGATTCCGCATCATCCTGAAAACAAACAGTGCAAGCCGCGCCGCCTCCCGCTATTAATACCCCTCCCCCACTCAAGGATCCGAGCCCCACCATGAAATTCGATCTCGCCTACTGCCTCAGCCTCGACGACAAGTTGTCGATCTATGACGTTCGCGATCTCAATTTCGATGAGACGGTGGCGTTTGACTCAGCGAAGGAGCACTTCCAGTGCCCCAACGATGCCTGTCGTTCGGCGTTCGAGGCTTCCAATGAGTTGGGCACGTTCAACGCCAAGAATGTGAATTACGTGCGCACGCCGCACTTCAAGAATCTGCCCACCACACAGCATGTGGCGGGTTGTCCTTATGTGAGTTTGAAAACGTCGGCATCTGGCGTTGAGACGGCGGATGGCGAAACGGATGACGGGCGGGAGGAGCATTTCCCATCAGAGTTGTTGCTGACGCGCCGTGAGTATGTGCGCAAGCCTGCTGCGCCGGCGGGCGCGGCGGATGTGTTGCGGGATGATCCGGTGCGGGTGGCGCAGGTGAGTTCCAAGGAGTCGCCGGGGCGTGAGACGGCGCCGGACAAGACCAGTGTGTTTGCGCATCCGGTGGAGTGTTTTGTCTCTAATTTCGCCGACAAGGAGTTGCTCAAGCGTATGCCGTTGAAGATCGGCGAGCACACGGCGCCTTATGGCTCGTTCTTCAAGAAGATCGAGTATCTGACGGACAACAAGGGGCTGATTTACTGGGGCAAGATCAAGGAGATCAAGGATTACACCCAGAGTTTTCGCATTGATTTCGAGCAGAAGGTCTGGTTCAAGCAGGCGGATGAGGCGAAGAAGAAGCCGTATTCGGTGAACGTGTACTTGAGCAAGAAGCTGATCGACAACTACCGCAAGCGCAAGGCGTTTCTGGAGGAAATCAAGCACGCGATCGACAGTGACAAGGAGTTGTTCTGTTTCTTCTATGGGGTGACGCCGGAGTTGAAGCAGGTGCCGAGCAAGAAGAACCCCGAACAGACGTTCGGGGTGTTCAGTGCCAACATCGAGAACCTGGATCACTTCATTGTGCGGGAAGCGCCCGGACTGGCGTGACGGTCAGCCTTTGGGCAATTGCAGTTTGGCTTCGCCACGGTGCTGGTTGACCAGCGAGTAAGGCAGCACCGACCAGTCGGGGTTATCGCAATTACGTTGGTAACGGGCGAAGTAAGCACCCAGGTAAATCCCCTTCGGCGTGAAGTGCCAGTTGGAATAACCCCAGACACTTTCATCGGTGTAATCGCAACTGCCGTCGTCTTCGGCAGGCTTCTTCATTTCTTCGGGGTACAGCGTGGTGAACTGTTTGACCAGCCACGGCGCCATGACTTTCATCTGATCGTATTCGGTGGCCGCGCTATTCGGTTCACCGATCCACAGCACATCTTTTAGTTTCAACAATTCGCCGGTGTGGACGTCCAGGTTGATCGGCGAACTGCCGAAGTCCGGGTGGGCGCCGCCGCAGCTGTAACCAGTGGAGATGTCCAGGCTGACCACGTCGGGCGAGAGAAACTCCGGGGCAGCTCCTTGATCGAACTCGGCGTATTCCCCGCCATCCATCATGCAACGGTGATAGTCGATAACTTCAGTCCATAGCCGTCCGAGCAAGTGGTTGTTAATCCGCTCCTGCTCTTCTTTCGTATAGCCAGATTCAACACTGAACAACGAAACCTTGGACTCAGGCTCCGTCCACCACTGCAGCTCGTAGCCCATGAAGTTTTCTTTCTTCTCCGGCTTGAGCTTGAGCCCCTGTAAACGCAAATACTCGTAGGGATCGTCCTTCGGCAACGTGGCAATAAAGGGCAGCGTGGTAGCAGTTGGCGCAGGAAGCTTGGCTTCGGTCAGTTGCACCGGGAGCTTCTTGCCCTTGGGGTTTTGCCATTCGCCCTGCCAACCGTTTGCGGTGGTTTTCAGCTTCAGGGTTGGCAGCGGTTTGTCGTCGCCATAGCGGTTGTTGCCTTCAACCAGGTTCAACGTGCTGTCCTGCAGCGAGCCGCTGAGTTCCAGGTCGCGGTGATACTTCTCATAGAAGTAGCGGCCGGTGACTTCGTCCTGCTGCGTGGTGTTGAGCTCCAGCACAATCGGCATCTTGCCCAGCGTACCGGTGAACACGCGCCGGCCATCTTCGGCGTGGGCAGTGGAAATCAGTGTGAACAGCGCCACAGCGTATGGCGCCAGGCGCAGCAGTCCCTTGAGCATGGATCGATCCCTGAATGAATGAGGCTGCGGAGTATGCAGAGGATGCGCGCAGGAATCGAGGCTCTACTTGAGCAGCATGCCCAGCATGACGACGATCAGCAGCGCGATGTACACCCACGCATGCACCCGATCCGGTATCCGCCCGATCCACGGCGTGGCCATTCGAATCCCGACCAACGAGCCCAGTGTCAGCACCACAACCGCCAGCAAATCCACATACCCGACAAACCACGCGCCCAGATCCGTCGCACTGAATCCGGCCAATGCCATGTAGGTCAGCGTCCCGGCCACTGCCACCGGCACGCTCAACGGATTGGCCATGGACGTAGCCTGGGACATGCTCAGCCCGCAGCGGCGCAGAAGCGGCACGGTCATGACGCTTCCTCCTACACCGAGGAACGTGGCGATGACGCCGATGCCTACACCGCCGGCGGACGTTTCTGTACTGCCGAGTCGGCGCGGGATGATGCCTTCGCTGCGGGTGAGGAAGCCGCGTCTGAGCAGGCAGTCGATGATGGTAACGCCGAGGTAGGCGATGAAGGCGTAGCGAATGATTTCGCCGCTGACCCACACCGCCGCGACCGCGCCGAGGATCGCGCCCAGGGCGATGAAGCCGCCTAGCGGCCACAGATAATGACGGATCAGGTTGCCGGCGCGGCGGTGTTTGTCGGTGGCGATCAGCGCGTTGACGATCATCACGCAGGTCGAGGTGGCGACGGCGATGTGCATCGCCGATTGGCCGATGGGGTCGTCGGCGCCGTGGCTGGCGGTGAGCATGCGGTAGAGCAGCGGCACGACGACGAAGCCGCCGCCGAAGCCGAAGAGCACGGCGGTGATGCCGGTGAGGCAGCCGAACAGGGTCAGCAGGAGATAGAACATGGCGCGCCTTCCGGTGATGGGGAGCGGTCGAAGATAGTGCGGCGCGGCTTGGCCTGCTTCAGCAACTCAGCCAATAATGTTTGCGTTTACGCCAACTACCGGGAAACGCTCTATGCGCAATGTTTCGATCAATCTGCTGGATGACACGCCGCGACCGGTGGTGGCGATCGGTACGGATTATTCCCACGGTCATTCGTTGCCGTTTCATACGCATCGACGGGCGCAATTGCTGTACGGCGCGACCGGGGTGATGCAGGTTCGCACCCATGACGGCAATTGGGTGGTGCCTCCGCAACGAGCGGTGTGGATTCCGCCAGGGGTAGCGCATGAGGTGTTGATGCTGGGGGTGAGCACGCGCAGCTTGTACATCGAGCCGGGAGCGGTGGACTTGGGTCAGCGTTGCCAGGTGATCAGCGTTTCGCCGTTGATGCGGCACTTGTTGATGGAGGCTGTGGAAGTGCCGCAGGCCTATGACCTCGACGGACGCGACGGTGTGCTGATCGATCTGTTGCTGCATGAACTGGCGCGCAGTGCGCCCCTGCCCTTGCACATTCCGCTGCCGACTGACGGAAAGCTCTTAGCTCTGTGTCAGACCTTTCTGCATCAACCGAACGCCCATCAGTCGCCGCAACACTGGGCCGAGCAGTTGCACATAAGCTTGCGCACCTTCAACAGACTGTTTCGCCAACAGACCGGGTTGAGCTTCAGCCAATGGCGGCAACAGGCCTGTGTCGTGCTGGCGCTGGCACGGCTGGCGGCCGGTGAAGCGGTGACGCGGATCGCCCTTGATTTCGGTTATGAGAGCCCGGCAGCGTTCTCGACGATGTTCCGGCGCATCCTCGGACAGGCACCGTCCGTCTGGTTGGAGGCGGCGAACTAGGGCAAATCAAAAAATGCGTTTGATCCCGGCCGAAAACAACTGTACAAAAACACAGTACATTTTCAATCAGCACTCTTGAGCCCGGAGCACACCATGGCCTCTCTTGCGATGAACCACATCCTCGAACGCATTGCCCTTTTCCAGTTCACCCCGACCCACTGCGTGCAGGCCCGAGCGATGCTGGGCTGGAGCGTGGAACAGCTGTCGCGGGAAGCGGAGGTTTCGGTTGAAGACATTCAACGGTTTGAGGCGCAGCAAGAGGTGGCGGATGCGGCGCGTCTGGCGCTGGCGTATCGATTTGAGTCGCGGGGGTTGGTGTTCTTTCCCGGGTTTGCGCCGGGGCGGAGCGCGAGTTTGAACGGGGTGGCTGCGGAATCAGTGGGGCATGCAGATTTTGCAATGGCGGAGTAAGGGCAAAACATGAGTGAAATCGAAGGAAGCGCAGGCAACGTCTATCAAGACCTGGATCTTGCGAATGCCGATGAAATGCAGATGAAGTCCACCTGCGTAGCGAAACTGGCTTCACTCATTGAGCAAGCTAATATAGGCGAATCTGAGGCGGCAAACAGACTTGGATTACCGCTGAAGAATCTTCAGAGCATCATTCGGGGGCAATTCCGAGATGAACCGATCGACACGATTGCGAGTTATCTAGCGAAGATCTCCGAGGTGACCGGTTCGCCCTCCTAAAAAGGAGCGAACCGGATGCAAAACATCAGGCGTTTTGCACCACTCCCTCACTCTCCCCTTCAACCCCCATCCACCACGCATTCCCACGCTGCGGTTGAGCGATGTTGAACGCCTCCCCCATCTGCGGCGTGGTAATCGAAACACTGCGTTCCCAGGCCAGCGCCAGAATGCGATCAAACGGTTCATGCCATGCATGCATCGCCAGATCAAAGGTGCCGTTGTGGATGGGGAACAGCCAGCGGCCCTTGAGGTCGAGGTGGGCTTGCAGGGTTTCTTCCGGTTGCATGTGCACGTGCGGCCATTCGACGTTGTAGGCGCCGGTTTCCATCAGGGTCAGGTCGAACGGGCCGTATTGTTCGCCGATGCGTTTGAAGCCGTCGAAGTAGCCGCTGTCGCCGCTGAAGAAAATTCGCGTGTCGCCGTCGATCATCACCCACGAGGCCCACAGCGTGCTGTTGCTGTCGAACAGGCCTCGACCGGAGAAGTGCTGCGACGGGGTGGCGACGAAACGGATGCCGGCAACTTCGGTTCCCTGCCACCAGTCGTACTGGCGGACCTTGCTGGCGTCGATGCCCCATTTGATCAGGGTGTCGCCGACGCCCAGCGGGGTCAGGAAGTAGTTGGTCTTGGCCGCCAGCTTCAGCACAGCCTCATAATCGAGGTGGTCGTAATGGTTGTGCGACAGGATCACCGCTTCAATCGGCGGTAACTGGTCGATGCTGATCGGTGGCTGATGAAAGCGTTTCGGACCGGCCCATTGCACCGGCGAGGCGCGCTCGGCGAAGACCGGATCGGTGATCCAGAACTTGTCGCGCAGCTTCAGCAGCAGGGTCGAGTGACCGAGGCGATAGACGCTGTGGTTGGGCGCTGCCAGCAGGTCTTCACGGGTCAGCGGCTGCACCGGGATCGCGGCGGCCGGTCGAGTATTGCGAGGCTTGTGGAAGATCATGTTCCACATGATCCGCAGCATCTTGCGCAGGCCTTCGCGTTGCACCGGCGCATGGTTACGGAATAGCCCTTGATCCTGGCGAGAGGCTTCAGGCGTGGAAGTTTGATCCGCAGAGAAATCTGGATTGGCCATGACTGAGAGACTCCAGAAGAACCGCGCAATTCACGGTTTTTCACGGTGGGACGATAAATGGCCAAGGCACGCACGCATCAGCCGAACTTTCTGGTTTTTAGGTTGCGAGGATTAACGCAACATTACACTGGGCGGTGTAGTTTCTAGGTTGCATCAAACGCGATGACAAGTAAACTGCCAAGTGTAACTTCACCCTTTTCCTGCCAAAGCGAACTTATGACAGCTCCAAAGCGCCTCACCGACCGCAAACGCGAAGCCATCATTCAGGCGGCGATTGCCGAATTCCGCGCCAACGGTTTCGAGGTCACCAGCATGGACAAGATCGCGGCCACCGCCGGGGTGTCGAAGCGCACGGTGTACAACCACTTTCCCAGCAAGGAAGAATTGTTCGCCGAAATTCTCAACCAACTCTGGGCGCGGATCACCGACGAGCAGACCGTGACCTATCGCGCCGATCAGCCGCTGCGCGAGCAACTGCTGCCCATGTTGTTGGCTAAACTGCAGATGATGGCCGATGACAACTTCCTCGGCCTGGCCCGGGTGGCGATTGCTGCCACCATCCATTCCCCTGAACGCGCGCAAGACATGGTGGCGCGCATGGGCGAGCGGGAAGAAGGCCTGACCGTGTGGATTCGCGCCGCGCTGGCGGATGGCCGGTTGAAAACCGTGCAGGCAGAGTTCGCCGCGCAGCAGGTACAGGGGCTGTTGAAGTCGTTCGGTTTCTGGCCGCAGATTTCCATGGGTCAGCCGCCACTGGATGCGGAAACTCAAAAAGCCGTGGCCGAGTCGGCACTGGAGATGTTTCTGGCGCGCTACCAGCTCTAAATCGCCCCTCTCCGGCGCCCGCCCCGATTAAATGGCTCGAAAGGACACTGATTATTCCCGTTGGAATAAATGACAATGTCCGACAATCGACCGACGAACGGTCTACCTGAAAAAGATACTGCAAAGTATTTCAGGATGAATCTGGCGCAGGACATCATGGAAAACCCACGCGGCAAAGGCTTGTCATTCGCCAGACGGATCTATCTACCCAGGGTCATTGGCCTGGGCATCGGCTTTTTCAGCGTCGCGGCAGCGCTGTATCCGTTGAACATGCCGGCATGGATCTGGGCGCTGCTGCTGTTCAACGGGTTTGTCTGGCCGCATCTGGCTTATCAGGCATCAACACGCGCGACCTTCCCCTACCACGCCGAACGTCGCAACCTGTTGTACGACTCGCTGTGCGGCGGTTTCTGGACCGCGTGTTTGCAGTTCAATCCGCTGACCACGGTGACCATCCTGTCGATGATGACCATGAACAACGTCGCCGCCGGTGGCCGACGCCTGTTCCTGCTCGGCGCCCTCGCCCAGCTCGTCGGCGTGCTGCTGGGTTGGGTGCTCTTCGGTTTCAAGTTCAGCCTGACCATGACCCAGATCGAAATCTGGGCCTGCCTGCCGATGCTGACCCTGTATCCATTGGCCTTGGGCATGGTCTGCTATCAACTGGCGATCAAACTTGCCCAGCACAAACGCACGCTGCGAGACCTGAGCCGCACCGACAGCCTGACCGGGCTGCTCAACCACGGCGCCTGGAAGGATCTGCTGCACGCCAGGTTCGAGCTGTGCCGGCAAAACCACACCCAGGACATTCTGGCGTTGATCGACATCGATCACTTCAAGGCCATCAACGACAACTACGGCCACATCATTGGCGACGCCGTGCTGAGCCAACTGAGCCACACGCTCAAAGGCATGCTTGTCAAAGGCGAACGAGCCGGGCGCTATGGTGGCGATGAGTTCTGCCTGATCCTGCCCGACCAGCCGCTGAAAAAAGCCGAACTGCAAATGGAACGATTGCGTCAGGCGCTGGATCAATATCGCCACCCGGAAGTGCCAGAACTGCGGGTCAGCCTGAGTATCGGTCTGGCCCGGTTTCAGCCTTCTTACACCGACGCGCTGGCTTGGCTGGATGACGCTGACAAAGCGCTGTACACCGCCAAACACACGGGACGCAACACGATCAGCGTGGCGCTGAGCCGTCCGAGCTCCAACGACGCCAACCCCGTCAGTCTTTGAAAAACCAATAAACATATTGACCTGCATTTTCTTGTACAACTCCTATCGGTTTGTATAAGATCAGCTCGTCAGCCTGGATGCTGGCACTTTGCAGTCAAAGACAAATGCCGACCCGGTATTTGCTCTGCCAGCGCGGAAACAGGGACACAAACTTCGTCTTGCCCTACTTCCAGGTACTGCCACTATGTTTTTCAAACGCCACCAGTCCGCCCTCAACGACCTTCAACACACCATTACCGAACAGAATGGCCTGCTCGAAGCGATCAACCGCTCCATGGCAGTGATCGAGTTCGACCTCAACGGTGTGGTGTTGACCGCCAATGACAACTTCCTCAAAACCATGGGTTACCGCGCCGAACAGGTGATCGGCCAGCCGCATCGCTTGTTCTGCACCCCGGAGTTTGGCCGCAGTGCGCAATACAGCGAACTCTGGACGCGCCTGAAAAACGGCCAGTTCCAGTCCGGCACCTTCGAGCGGATCAACAGCCAGGGCCAGCCGATCTGGCTGGAAGCCAACTACAACCCGATCAAGGATGCGTCGGGGCGCGTAGTGAAAGTGGTCAAGTTCGCCATGGACGTAACGAGCAAGGTCCAGCAGGAAAGCGAGGCCAACGCCAAGCTGCAGGCGATTGACCGGGCGATGGCGGTGATCGAATTCGACCTCGACGGCGGTATTCTCACGGCCAACCAGAATTTTCTGACGCGCATGGGTTACACGCTCGCCGAACTGAAGGGTAAACATCACCGCCTGTTCTGCCGTGCGGAGCTGGTCAACAGCAGCGCTTACGAGGATTTCTGGCGGCGGCTGAATCAGGGTGAGCTGTTTCAGGGCCAGTTCGAACGTGTCGACAAGCGCGGCCAGAGTGTGTGGCTGGAGGCCAACTACAACCCGGTGTACGACGCCGCCGGGCGTTTGTGCAAAGTGGTGAAATTCGCCACGGACGTCACCGCCCGCGTCGAGCAGTACGAGCACGATGCGCGCAGCGCCAGCGCCGCTTACCACATCTCCGTGGAAACCCGGAAAGTCGCCGAACAAGGCACTCAGGTGATCCAGCAAGCGGCCAGCGAAATGCGCGAAATTGCCGAGGACATCGCGCAGTCGTCAACCTTGATCGCGCAACTTGGCGAACGCTCGGAGCAGATCACCGCCATCGTCAACACCATCCGTGCGATTGCCGACCAGACCAATCTGTTGGCGCTCAATGCGGCGATCGAAGCGGCACGCGCCGGCGATCAGGGGCGCGGGTTTGCCGTGGTGGCGGACGAAGTGCGGCAACTGGCGGCGCGCACCAGCGGCTCGACGGCGGAAATTTCCAACATGATCGGCCTGATCCAGAGCGAAACCCGCCAGGCAATCAAGAGCATGGAAGGCACCCGCGGCCGGGCGGCGCAAGGCGTTGAACTGGCGGACCAGGCCGGCAGCGTGATTCTGCAGATTCGCGATGGTGCCAGCGAAGCGGTGCAGGCGGTGAGCATGTTTGCCAATGAGCGGGCGCCGGGCTGACGGATTTGCAGGGTCGAAAGACCGCGTTGCGACCTTCGCGAACAGGCTCGCCCTCACGGGGAAGTGCATTCCAATGTGGGAGCGAGCCTGCTCGCGAAAGGGCCATGAGCCGCAATGCAGGACTATAGTGACCTTCAGTCCCAAGCCCTGCCGAGCCCATCATGACCACCGAAA
>NZ_JAFGYS010000175.1:0-447 GCF_017491705.1 Pseudomonas sp. 86_A
GACGAGAACCTGAAGCGCTACCGGAAGGCGGCGATCCGCTCGCAGAATTCGCTGTCGTTCCTGAACTTCGGCCAGCAGGCGATCATCGGCCCGGGGCTCGTGTTCATCCTGTGGCGCGCGACGCAGGGCGTGCTCGCGGGCAGGCTCACGCTCGGCGATCTCGTGCTCATCCATACGTTCATGCTGCAGCTGTACATTCCGCTTAACTTCCTCCGCGTCGTCTATCGGGAACTGAAGCAGAGCCTGACCGACATGGACCGGATGTTCGGGCTGTTGTCAGCGGCGCGCGAAGTCGACGATGCGCCCGGCGCGGGCGTGCTGAAGGGGAGCGGCGCACGGGTGCGTTTCGAGCGGGTAGATTTCAGCTACGAGCCTTCGCGGCAGATCCTGCACGACGTCGATTTCACGATCGAAGCCGGCTCGACGACCGCGGTCGTCGGCCATAGC
>NZ_JAFGYS010000176.1:0-446 GCF_017491705.1 Pseudomonas sp. 86_A
CCATGAACTCTTTCAGAATGTCGTTCTGAATGGTGCCCGACAGCTTCTCCGGCGGCACGCCCTGTTCTTCGGCCGCCGCGACATACAGCGCGAGGATCGGCAGCACCGCGCCGTTCATGGTCATGGACACGCTCATCTGGTCGAGCGGAATGCCCGCAAACAGCGTGCGCATGTCGTAGATGGAATCGATGGCGACACCAGCCATGCCGACGTCGCCGCCGACGCGCGGATGGTCGGAGTCATAGCCGCGATGGGTCGCGAGGTCGAAGGCGACCGAGAGGCCCTTCGGTCCGGCAGCGAGGTTGCGGCGGTAGAACGCGTTGGAATCTTCCGCCGTGGAGAAGCCGGCATATTGCCTGACCGTCCAGGGCTGGTTGACATACATGGTCGGATAGGGACCGCGCAGATAGGGCGCGATGCCCGGATAGGTCTCGAGGAAGTCGAGG
>NZ_JAFGYS010000177.1:0-446 GCF_017491705.1 Pseudomonas sp. 86_A
GTCCCGCGCCCATACGTCATAAGGCACGCGATCGGCGCGCGCGATCTGGATGGAGAACAGCGGCGAACCCGCCGAATTGGACGGCGAAGACGTGTATGGCGGCCTCGATCTATCGAGCGTCAGTGACCTGACAGCGCTCGTGCTGGTGTCGGAGGCCGGCGACGTTCATCCGACATTCTGGCTCCCCGAAGATGGTCTGGAAGCGAAGGCGCGCGCCGATCGCGTGCCTTATGACGTATGGGCGCGGGACGGCCTGCTTCAGACGACGCCCGGCCGCGCTATCGAATACGAATTCGTCGCCGAACACTTGCGCGGTGTGTTCGACCGGTGCAACGTGCGCGCGCTCGCGTTCGACCGCTACAACATGCGCTTCCTGAAACCATGGCTTGAGCGGGTCGGCTTCTCGGAAGAAGAGCTGAGCCGGTTCGTCGAATTCGGTCAGGGCT
>NZ_JAFGYS010000178.1:0-446 GCF_017491705.1 Pseudomonas sp. 86_A
TCCTTGGCGTGAATGCCCGGTACCATGCATCCTCCGGAGCCGGCCGCAGCTTATGGACCGCCCGCCACACCGATTTGCCGAGCTCTCGATAACCGACCAGCACGCCGACCGACGTCCCCGCGGAATCGGCACGCCGATGAATATCCCGGGTGTCGCCCGGGCGCATCACGAATTCATCCGTCGCGATCGCGTCGTCACCCAACACCTTGCGGCTGTCGCTCTGTAGCGTGAAAAAATCGGCGTTCTCGAACGCGCCGGCCGATTTCAGCTCGTACAGCCGCACCATCACGGGCGCCGGGCGCTGATGCTCATCCGGATTGGCGCCTTCGCTCACCTTGATCTTCACGATCAGATCGGCTGTTTCCTTGCGTGCCGGCAAGCTTGCGCAAGCCGCGAGCGATGTGCATACCATTGCCGCCACAACGCGCTTGACGGCGGTTCGCCTG
>NZ_JAFGYS010000179.1:0-445 GCF_017491705.1 Pseudomonas sp. 86_A
ATCTCGAGCACCGTGCCGTCCGGCCGCTTGCGCTCGTAGAGATAGGGCCAGCTCTGCGTGGCGACGTCGCGGTTGACCAGGAGCGCGGCGAATTCGGAGGCGGCATATTCGCCGCGCTCGACATTGAAGGCGATGAGGTCCGCCAATGGAAGCCCGACGCGCACGAAATCCGGCGGCAGGTCCAACAGTGCGATGAAACGTCCGTTCCAGGCCGTGATGTTGAAATCGGCATCGAAGGCGCAGATGCCCTGCGGCACGCTCTCCAGTGTGCTTTGCAACAAGCTGCGGTTGAAGCGCAACGCCTCCGAGGCCTCGTCGAGCATCGCCATCGCCTCCCGCCGCGACAGCGAATGGCCCTCCAGCGACGCTGCAATCACCACGCGCGCCGATGCCGCACCGATCGCGCCGGCAAGCAGGTTCTCGGTGAATCGGATCGAGTCGAGAT
>NZ_JAFGYS010000180.1:0-444 GCF_017491705.1 Pseudomonas sp. 86_A
GTCGTCCCGGGCAGCAAACCCAGTGTTGCCAGTGGAATTTGTCGGGCAGCCATGGGATTTCGAGCCAAAATACGCTTTGGCCGCCTCCGGACGCGGGTCGGCTCTTCATCCCTCAGTAACGGCCCTTAGCGTTAAGAAAGCGTTGCTCGGCTGCCTACAAGTCGAAAAGCTGATGGCGTGGTGATGCTTCATCCACACACATGCGCCAAAATGCATCCGTTAACCGCGCCGCGCGATTGCGTGCGGTGGAGGGTAAAGGAATAGTAAAGAGAAGGGCTTGCCCATTCTCGTCCGACCTGAGTTGTCTATGCCGCCGTCCGGTTCGTCCACGCCGTCTGGATCTGATTCGAAGCGTCAACGCGTTCTCCCGGTTCCCAAGGCCGCGGCGAACATGCGGACGTTCGAGCCGGACTCCTCGATCGTCTCCGACATCATCCCCTCGCC
>NZ_JAFGYS010000181.1:0-444 GCF_017491705.1 Pseudomonas sp. 86_A
CAGGAACACCTTCGATACCTTCGTGAAGTACGCGGCGATCGTGCTCGCCGCGTACTTCACGAAGGTATCGAAGGTGTTCCTGTTCTGGGCGGCGTTCGTGCTCACGCGTCCGTTCGGCGCGACGGTGGGCGACTTGCTGACGAAGCCCGTCGCGAAGGGCGGGTTGGGGTTCGGTACGGTCGGTTCGTCGGCGATTCTCGCGGGCGTGCTGGTCGCGCTCGTGATCTATGCGATGTTTGCCGAGGCGAAACGGGTGAAGCAGGCGCGTGCGCCGAGAATGGGCTGGAAGCAGCCGGCGCTCGAGGAGTGAGCGCCGCCGAGCCGCGAAAGGGCCGGGGACGGGGCGGAGCCGCGCGCGCGGGAGCGGCGGGGCCCCTCGCGAGCGTCGCCGTTTCGAATCAGCCGCGGCCGGTGCTGCCGAAGCCGCCCGCGCCGCGCTCGCTT
>NZ_JAFGYS010000182.1:0-443 GCF_017491705.1 Pseudomonas sp. 86_A
GTGCTTCGTGATGTGCGGATGCATGTCGCGAGCGATCCGATTTCAGTGGTGAACCGTTTTTCGACATGACGATTGAGCGGCGAGCGCGAGTTGTCCGTTTGGCGGCTTGTCGGCGCGCATTCGATTCATGCGGGATGCGCGATCCGGGGTATCAAGCGAAACACGCCGATCTTATCGTGGGTCGAATTTGCAACATATGAGAATAGTTCTAAAAGCGGGTGATTATCGAGATTGCATTCGTCCGGCTGCCGCATAGGTGTGAAAAAGAGCGAAGCATGGGCGGCGCGGGAGCGCGCCGGTACGTCCGCCGGCGTGACTGCGGCGAGCGGGCGCGAGTGCGAGATTTAATACTCGTCTCATTGAGCTTCATCGTCTGTCGCGATTAATGTCGTGCCTTTCCAGGCGAGCGCGCTTGCACGAGACGAAACCGGATAGGGGGCGCG
>NZ_JAFGYS010000183.1:0-443 GCF_017491705.1 Pseudomonas sp. 86_A
ATGACGCAGCGATACTTTCATCGAATTTGCGCGAAACCGGTCGCAGCCCATCCATTCAGCGGCCATGAGCCCGCCTTTGCGACACCGCGCTCATTGCACCGCCAAACGTCCAACCGGCCATGAATTTACCTTGTCCCGAGTTCTTGATACTAGCCTCGCGCCGCGCCCTCAACCATCCTCGCTTGCCCGTTGCCGCCCGGATCCCGCCGCGACGCGCGAACGTCGGCCGCTCTTGTCGCGCAGCAGCATGCCCGCCGCGTTGCGCCGATGGGCGAGCGATGGCTGCGAGACGTCTCGGTTCGCGCGTGCGCGCCGCACGGCGTGCGTCCCGCTCACGCGAAGTCGACCAGCAACGCGCTCGCGGACGCGACATGCACGCCGAGCACGCCGTTCACGCAAGCGACCGGCCGGCCGCCCTGCGGCGCCCCGCTCCCGTCGAGCGC
>NZ_JAFGYS010000184.1:0-443 GCF_017491705.1 Pseudomonas sp. 86_A
CCCCGATGCCGCCCGCGATCTCGCCAAGCGCCTGAAAGACGCCAATGGCGCCGGCTGGATCGATGCACCGGTTTCCGGCGGAACGAAGGGTGCCGAGGACGGCACGCTTGCGATCATGGCCGGCGGACAGGCGGACGATAACGAGCGGGTACGCCCTTACGTGCTCACCATGGCGCGCAGGCTCACCCACATGGGCCCGACCGGCGCCGGCCAAACCACCAAGCTGTGCAATCAGGTGATCGTTGGTTGCGCGATGGCCGTGCTGGCGGAGGCCACGCGCTTCGCCGTCAACGCCGGGATTGATGCCAATCGCCTGCCCGAAGCGCTTGCCGGCGGCTTTGCGGACTCCATTCCGCTGCAGCTCTTCGTGCCGCGGATGGTTCAAGGCATTCACTCGCCACCGCTGGGGCACATTGCCACGATGCTCAAGGATCTCGATACGG